>NVWO01000015.1 GCA_002746255.1 Rhodospirillaceae bacterium
TCCTCCGCAAACGCTGCGCCGCCCACAAAACCAAGCGCAACAACAAATGCGCCAGCCTGTAGAACCTTGCTTAATTTCAACATTCCAAATCCTCTCAAACTAATGCCCCTTAGGTTCGAATAGACGAATCAAGAAGAAAACAAAGGGAACTTTTCTTGCTTTTCACCTGGCAACAAAGCCCGGTGCTTTTTCCTCTGCAGAAAAAAAACTGGCGGAGCCCGAAGGCCCCGCCAGATGTTTTGACGTTCTTAGAACTGACGCGTCAACCGCAGTACGAACTGGTCCTGGTCCTGGAAGAGACCAAAGACATGCCCGCCATTGCCAAGCTCGCCAGGATTGCCCTGACTTGCCACGTTGCTCGACGGCTGACCCTCTGAGTAGAAGAAATTCACTTCTGCCCGAAGACGCCAGAAATCACCCCAGATGAACTCCACCCAAGGCAGGAAGAACCCGCCGCCATGGGTCAGATCCGTACCCCAAGCGATACCTGGGTTAATCAGATCGTAGTTGTAGTTCATCAACAAGACGATTGTGAAGATGAAGGTGTGCTCGGACGACGCCGCATTCCACCCAGCCGTATCGATGACTTCCTCATTCGGGTCGAAGTCGGTGAGCCAGCGATCAAACAGCTGGAAGGACAGGAAGGAAGGCCGTCCCGTACCGATGTAATCCATCAGGCGAACGCCTGTAGATTCGGCGCGCAACATCCACAGCAACTGACTTTTCTCAGTCGGTGCAAGACCATGCCCGGCACTGCCGAACGCGCCCGCGAAGGCCGCCGCCAGGCCGCCCTGGGCCTGCATATTGGCAATGCCGGTGGCATTGCCAGAGAAACCACGGTTCATCGGACGTTCCGGTGTCCACACAACTTCTGCCGCCAGGGTCCATGGCCCGACGCCAAGCACGCTGAGATCGTAGTTAAACGACATCGCATAGTTGTTAAGGATCGGGAAAATTGCCTGACCCAAAGCACCTAAGCCGCCATTTGCGACGGATGTCGGCCCCTCACCCTTGAAGCCCAGGACCGAAGTCGAAATCGGCGACGCGGCCAGATGGGTGCGAATGAAGGCAAAGGAATAGCCCGTGTAGTTCGACCACGCACCAAGCGTACCAGCCCAGCGGACGGCCCCGGTTATATCGTCCTTGTCGCCCGAACGATGTTCGTAATTGAGCGGCAGGATGGCATCCTGGAAGAAGTTGATGGAATCGAAGGGGTTCGGCTGCCAACGGCCACCAAAGAAGTCAACGGAATTACCAAGATCCCGCCCACGATCCAGACCCGGGCGAATGATAACCTGCAGGGAACCGTCAAGTTCCGGCACCTGAGCAATCACGTTGAACATGATCAACGGTTTCCGCCATTCCTCATTTTCCGGCTCGAAGAAAAGACGCCAGCGAAGGTCGCGGCCATGGAGGATGTCCATCGCCTGGAAGAAGTCCGTCTCGCCCCAGACAACCTGCTGCTTGCCGAGTTTGAAGACGAAACGATCGCCAACATCAAATTCGATGAAATATTCACGAAGCTCTTCTTCGTCCAGCTCTGCCTTAATAAAATTCGGCTCGGCCATGTTGTCGCCGCCGCCCTGCTGGAGAGCATTGAAGAATTTGCCGTCGCGCGTACCGCGATCGAGGCTTCTCAGGAACTCGGTTTCCGCTTCCCGTGAAACACGACCGACGATGCCGATGCGAACGGGTCCGATTGAACCGTCCAGATCAACACGGATGGTCGTCCGCAACATCGAGATCATGTATTTGTCATCGAAAGTCGTGCCTGGCCGGTTGGCGAGGTTCATCGACATCTGTTCGCGGACGTACCCACTGGTTGACCACGAACCTGGGATCCATGGATCGTCGTCAAAGACGATCCCTGCTGTCGCACTGCCAGCGCCAAGAAGGGCCGCTGGAGCAAGCGTCGCCGCCAATAGCATCGAGCGCGCCGGCATCTTTCTAAAAATAGAGTTTTTATTCTTCATCGCCATATTTCCCTAAGGTTTGCAAACACAGCCCGTTACAGGCCAAAGCTACACATATGCACATGTGTAAAAGCCGAATGAATCTTTAAAAAGCCGTAAAGATCCCCCGTATTCGACAATTTCGATTTGTCGATTTCTTCAAACGAACGCACTTTGTAGATCAACTCCCCTAAACGACAGGCCGTTCCCTAAAACGTCCCCGAACACACCAAACGACTGAAAACTTTAAAAACGTCGTCGGCTCAACACGTGCCGGCTTGAAAAACACCGGCTGCTTTTTCGTTACGTAATCTTTCCCGCATGCCCGATAACGGACGGGCCACACAAACGTAACTTACCCCAGTCATTTTTTGCTTGTCCAGCCTTTTGTTAAGGACAGGAGACGGCACAAACCGTGCCGTCTCCTGCTTTTCCTTATTGGCTTTTTTGTGCATAGCAATAAATGGTCTCTTTCTCTGCCTGACCGATCAGCTCCCACTGGCCGGAGCCGTTGCCGGCTCCGCCGACGACCCCGCCACACCGAAGATGAATTCCGGCCGGAAAACATAGGCCATTGCCGGAATGACGAAGAGAGCACTCAAGGCCGATATCGTAAGCCAGACGCACATCAGAGCCCCCATTTCCGCCTGGAACCGGACCGAAGAGAAGGTCCAGAGAATGATGCTGATCACCAGAGTGCTCGCGGTAATCAACACCCCACGACCGGCGCTATGCAGCGCCTTGATAATCGCCGCCATCGGGTCTCTGGTTTCTCGAAGTTCCTCGCGAATGCCATCGGCAATGTAGAACGCATAATCAACGCCCAGGGCAATGCCAAGGGCCGCAACCGGCACGGTGTTGATATTCATGCCGATGCCCTTCATCGTCATATAGCTGAACGTGATCACGTTCGAAAGCGCAACCGGCACCATGAAGAAGAGGGCCGACGAAGCGTTCCGATAGATAGCCGCCGCGCAGAGCCCAATCCAAAGGAGTGCCAGGGCAATGGATTCGAGCTGCTTGGCGAGAATGACCTCGTTCACTGCCCCCAAGACACCTATCAAGCCGCCGGCCAGGTAATATTCGGGATGGGCCTGTGCTGCGATCTCTCCAATGGCGGTACCGCCTTCATGGGCCTCTCTTTTACCGGTCCCACCAAGCACGGCATCGCTGATGCCCCCGCCATAGTCGGAGATTTCATGCGCCATGCCGAAATCTTTCTCAAGTTCAAGCGGGTTCTCTGCAATGTAGTCCTTCAGACGCGCGATGCCGGTGCGGATCGTTGTGCCCCTGTGGTCACGGAACATGAAGCGGATCGAACCTTCGCTGTAGACAAAGTTGTTGAACTTGTCCGCATCCCCAGGCTCGGAACCGGAAAGGTAAAGATAAGCCAGCTCCCCGTTCACCAGAATGTCGTCGCCAATCTCGTAAAAGCGTGGATTGCCTTCGTAGAAAACCCGTTGAATCGCCGGCAGAAGGTCGGCGAGTGAGACGGACCCGCCGATTTCAGGCTGCGCCTCCATGAAACGCTGCAGATTGGCCATGTTCCGGAGAATTTTTGGCGATTTCAACGTGTTCCGAGGCCCTCTCACGACGATAAACATGCGATCGGCCCCACGGTACGTCGTATTGATAACGTCCGAGTCGATGTTGTATTTCGAATCCACCCATAGGATCGGCGAACCTGAATTGGCATCCCCCACCGTGAGGTTAAAGGACATCACCCCCCCCATGATGAAAATCACCAGCGCCGCGATCAAAACCCATTTCCGCGACCCCCTGGCGGTGGCCGTACTCACAGCCAGATTCAGGAATTTAAAGATGGCCGGCTGTAAATCAACCGGATGCAACACGGCTTTCGGGTTTTTCACGTAGCTCAACAGCAGCGGCGTCAGGAAATACGCGCTTATGATGATCGTAAACACCCAGATCGTCCCGGTGATCGCCACCTTTTCAAGCAATGGAATGGGCGTAAGCGCAACGACCAGTATGGCGCCGGCGGAAGTGGCAAGCCCAAGAAAAAGCGGCCTGGTCAGCATCGTCATCGACTGCAGCGCCGCCTTCCTCATGTCCGTGTAGCCGGCGTTGACGTTGTCATCAAATCGAACTGTCAGCTGCAGGGAGTGCGAGATGGCCGTCGCCGTTAACAGAAACGCCACAACAATGACGAGCGGATCGAAGTTGAAGCCCATTAAGGCGACGATCCCCAACGCCCAGGTGCCGGACACAAGACCGGACAGCAAGGGCAGAAGCGTTCCCCGCCAGGTCCGCATGACGAGAAACAGGAAGGCCAGAAGTGCCGCCCAGGTAAGCATGAAAATTGTCATCGTCTCCGGGAAATAATAGTGGACCCAGCCATAGAGCATGGGCTCGCCCACCACCCGGATACGGACCGTGTCGTCCCGTTCCTTGTCCAGAATTTCGTTAATCTTGTTAAAGGCAGGCGTGTATTCCAATAGACGGTCGATGAAATCAACCGTAATCAACACCGAGCGAAGATCCTTGGAAACATAGGTTCCATAAACCGTTCTTGACGTCAGAATTGCGTCGCGAAGCTGGTCGAGCTCCTTCTGGGTCTGCGGAACGCCTTCACCTGCCCGATAGGTTTCCTTGTCCATAAACGGCCGGGTTTCGACACCCGCCGTCGAGGCCTTCACCATTTTCAGCTTGCGACCGGCGATCGAGATAACCTGAAACTGGTTGACCCCTGGAACCTCGCGCAAGTTGAACTGCAAATTCTTGATCTTCTGCAGGAACGGCGTCGTGAAGATATTCCCCTCTTTAGCCTCCATCATGATGGTAATCATGTTCGAGCCGCCGAAGGTTTCCTTATATTTTTCGTTAATCTTAATGTAAGGATGATCCTGCGGCAGAAGATCAGGGAAATAACTTTCAATTTTCGTCTGCGTCGCCACCACAATGCCAAGCGCCAATGTCATGCTTCCCAAAACAATCAGGAAAGCAAGACGGTTGCGGATGGTAAACTCGCACACCACTTCGATGAGCTTCGTCATCCGTTGGTTATAGTCCTTAGCCATAACTCACAGTCCTCCGCAAACGACTAAAAATGTGTTTCGGGGCGGGGAAGTTCAACCCACTCCCCAGAAGCCACCGTCAGAATCCCAGCATCTTCACCGCAGACATATATTTTGCCCGCCATCGGCTGGATGTCGACAAACCAGGGGGATTTAGCAGGATCGATCCGGCTGGCAGTCCAGGTTTCTGCAGACGCATCGCTTTTCACGATAACGCCACCCTCGCCCGTGGCCAGCCATGTTTGATCTTGTTCAACCCATTCAACGTCATAAAGATGTGAGATAGGAACGCCTTCGGCCTCAAGCTGCTCCCAGGTCTCACCCCCATCGCTGGTGATGAGAATCGTGCCCGAGCCACCGACGAGAACACCGTGGTCCTTGTCCCGAAATTTCATGCTGTTGATTGTGTCATAGGCGGGACGCGTTTCCAGCCAGTTGTAGCCACAATCCTTTGTCTGGTTCACGTAGCCATACTCGCCGGTGATCATCCATTCGCATTCACTCAGAATGGCGACGTCATAGAACGAGATGTCCCGCTCAAAGCGGCCGCGACGAATGACGTCCTGATTCACGCGTCGAACACCGCCCGCCAGATCGGTAAAGCGCTCTTCAAAAAAGGACCGATCATAATAGCGATATTGCTGTTCCCAGGTTTCGCCCCTGTCTTTCGTAAGAAGAACTCTCCCCAGGCTGCCAACAGCGATCGCCATGTCCGTATTCGGCACGACACGCACGCGGATCAGCTTGTTGGCAATCTTGGATTTCTCAGATTCTTTTTCCACCCAGGTCTCGCCGCCATCGCTGGTTACCAGGATGACACCGGTGTTGCCCACCACGACGGCGTGATCTTTATCCCACGTCGCGATCGCCATTAAGTTCAAATCTGTTTCGGTCTTTTGAACGACCCAGCTAACGCCGTCATCCTCACTGCGGATGATTTTACCACCATTGCCAACCATCCAGATGATGCCCGGCTCAGGCGTTTGAACGCCATAGTAGCGGTCACGTTCCCCAATCGGGGGAATCTGAACTGGCTCTCCAACCGGCGTCAGCTCGATTTGTGCAAGGCCGTAAAGGCCTACAATGATTGCCCATGGAGCAATCTTTGCCGCTATGCCGCCTAGTTTCCCTCTTTTCATACGTCCTTCCCCTCAAAGGTGTCGTCGTCAAAGCTTCATTAAAGCGAACTCGGCCACCTTACATCGATGACAATTCCCAATACACAGCCCCGCGAACTATGAAACCCGGCCCACAAAAAAAGGACTTTGGGAAAACCAAAGGCCAATCGATCGATTTTCCGGAACACGCCAGAAACCCATTGCGGATTTCAACAGACGTCCCCCCCCTTAGTCGCGTAATTATAAAATCCAAAACTTTCGTTTGGTTTCAACAGCAGTAACGTGAAAAAGGCAATTTCGTCAATGAAGCATTAGCGGTTCCGCTAATCACGCCCGCAACCGCCCCCTATCAGCAAAGCTGCCTCCCAATCAACGGGACAGACATCAATGCTGCAATGCTGCAATGCAGTATTCCTGTTTGTTTTTAACCGTCTACCCCTTGGCTCACCTGTAAAATACCGCAATACATGCGGCGCACAAAAAACAACGGCGATCCCGTTACGATCCCGTTCCGGCAGAGGCGATAAATTCCTCGCGGTGAACATGCGACGGGTCGACATTTTTTTCTTTCAGAACCTTATCCACGGCCTCGACCATCGCCGGCGGGCCGCAAAGATAATATTCATAGTCGGTGAAATTCTCGCCTTCCATCTGCTTCAGAAGGCTGTCCGTGACATAGCCCTTGTCTCCCTCCCAGGATTCATCGGCATTCGCGCAAGCGTAATAAGGGGCAAAATCGGGAAGTTCTTCCTGCAATTGCGCAATTTCATCCTTACAGAAAACATCCCCCGGCTCTGTAATACCGAGAAAGAGGCGAATTCGCTTTGGATAGAACTGCGTCGCAAGCTGACGGATGATCCCAAGGTTCGGCCCAAGCCCGGTTCCACCCGCGATGAAAACCGGCGGACGGTCTGTCAGGCAGTAATGATAGAGACCAAACGGACCACGACCGGGGATGACGTCACCGACTTTCGCGCGCTCTTTCAAATAGGTGGAAAAGGTACCGCCATCCAGAATGCTGATATAGAACTCAATCCGATTTTCCATATTTGGTGTATTCGCGGCAGAATACATGCGCCATTCTTCCGTATCCGGCACACACAAGGCCACGTACTGCCCGGCATTCCAGAACAGCATCTTTTCGTCCTTGTAGTCGACCATCGCCTTAAGAACGAGGTGGTAGACGTTGCCCGAAGGTGACGCCGGCCCAACTTCCAGAATCTCGCCGCCACCTTTTTCCGGAACCGTGACGCGGTCCGAATCATATTCAAATTCGATTTCGACGTCGGAAGTAGGATGCGCCTGGCAAAGCAGAATATGGTCATCCTCCGCCTCCTCAGGCGTGAGGGCAGCCGGATCAAGGGCGCCCATGTCAACCTCGCCAGAAACGAGCCTGCCTTTGCAGGTTCCACAAATTCCCTGCATGCAGTACGCGGGCAAAACGACATTCTGAAGGCTGGCGCCGTGGACAAGATCGTCCGCCGAATCACATTCGAAGCTGATTTCTTTGCCATCTAAAAAGGTGCAATGCACTTTATGCATGGAATAAAAACCTCATACGTCTACCGTTTCAATGTCGCCGTTCGAATTTATGCACCCGCCGGGCCGTCGTTCCACCGGTTGATTTTTATAGGGGACACAACAAATCGAACAGCAAAAAACCAAGTGTCTTCAGGATTTTTTAGGGGAAACTTCCTCGCCATCATCCTCGATGCCGATAAGCCGCGTCGTCAAGATAAATTTGTTGTCAACGGTCAACGCACGCCCGACTGTCGTCGAAAGGTTCACCAGAAAGTCAAAGACGCTGTAGGACCGGCCTAAATCCTCTTCGATTTCGTCAAAATCGAGAACGACCTCTCCATCGCAAGCCACATAGTAGTAAGGACCGCGGTCCTCTACGTAAATCCCTTCCTTATCGGCCAGGTAACTTTCGACGATCGTTTCAATTTCATCCGTCTTCATCAGAGCCATCGACACGGTGTTGGTCGTGCGCAGCTTGTCCTGGCTCATGAATTTTTTCTGGAATGCCTCCGGATCGAAGGTTGCCTCGTCGTACGAAATTTCCTTGTTATGCTCTTCGAAGCTAACTTCTTCCGGCACCTCGATATCTTGCGATTTCTTTTTACCGTCTGCCATTTTTGTAATCCCCCGAGGAAAAATTTCAAGGACAAGGAAGGAGGCCCACCTCCTTTGACGAGGTCAATTTCCTTACCGCAGTAACGGATGCTATCGCAACGAATGTGATATAGAAACCAGGAATCCGGTCCACACATGGCGCCGAAAGCCTGTCACACACTGCGATAAAGACCCGCCAGAATTCAGCCCATCCCGGCTCAAACGGTAAGTTGCTTTGCCTTCTGCAAATCAACCTGCAGTTCGATCGGATCGAGGTATTTTTGCTTCCAGTCCTCCAGAATGCCCGCAAACCGGACCTCCGGTGAAGGAAGACCAATGGCCTCACGGGCTTTTTTGATTTCCGGCCTGTCGAAAACCGGCCGGAAGGCACGAACGCAGGCAAGCGTCTTCGGCAACCATCGGTCCAGCCAGACCTGCATGATTTTGCGGTTCATGAACCCAAATTCTGGATCGCCTCCAAGGATATTGTGGAAAAGATCGAAGTTCCAATCCCGCGCCACATGGTCTGCCCGCTTCATGTCCGGCAAGAACATCCCGGTCAGCGTGTCGCCAAAAAGACCCGCATAATCTTCCATGAGAACCTCACGAACAAACCGGCCATAAAGGGCCTCGTGCGTCAGATAAATAACGAACAGAATTTCGCAATGATCCGAGGTCTGGTCCCACAATTCATCGACCATTTTGATCGCCGGCGCGTAAATTTCGCCTTTCTCCCATAATTCCCGGGAGGATTTGACACCCGCATCAAAGCTGTCGGGCAGCAGTTTTGCCAGAAACAGCCGCTGCATTTGAATCATCTGCGAATTATCAAGCAGGTCGAAAGCCCCGGTGCACGTGGCCGCGCGAATAATATCGCTGAGCACGTCCCGACAAACGGAAGACATGGCGTTGAAGACGCCGTATTCGTGATGGAGAAACCCACCCCAGACCTTTCTGAGAATCTCCTCGCGCCACCAGCCGTCCATGCGGTCGCATGCCTTCATCTCGGCATAAGAGGCCAGACGGCGCTGCAACGTCCGCCAATCGTCCGCTTTTTCCCGTACATAGGGGTACTGCCAGCGCCGATTTGGATCACGAAAAGCGTACCAGTCCTGGCACTTCATTTCCGTGAAATAATTCCCCCAGGTGTCGCGTCCCCCGCTGAATTTTGACGGGAAATCCCCCCAGTCAAGCCCGCCGGGAATCCAGTCCGGATTTGGCTGAGCATAAAGGATCAGCTTCTCATATTCCGTTAGTTTCTTCCCACGCGGCTTCGCAAAATAGACAAGCCCGCGATTGCCCGAAAGCGGCTCCCCTTGAGGATCGTGCTCTGGATAGATCCCCCTTCGAGGGGCTACTTTTTTAATTGCCATTTGAGATACGCTCCCCGCGATTTTATTTTACCCGCTCGCTGTAACGGCAAGGGGTTCGAACAATTATGGCTGCCTGCAACAGAGGCGGGAGGGGATTGTACCTTAACCCCCCGCCGCGATTAATTTCTAGCACACGATGAAGGATCAGCTATGGAACACGCGCAGCGGATCTTCGATGATGCAATTACAGGCGCGAAGGTCATCGACCGTCCACATCCGCTCGGCATTTAGATGCGGTTGCGACATCAATGTGCCGTCTGGGCGCACGCCATGGAACCTCTCGACAAGATCCGCGATATTCCAACCATCGAATTCCTCGAAATAGGTCATCTGGTTCAGATAACGCTCCGGCTCCATAAAGAACATCCGCTCACACATATCCGAGCAGAAGGCATGATTCCGACCGGCGTAATCAACGATGCGCGCCTTCTTCGCCGCATTATAGATGTCCGGCGAAATCGTCGGCATCTGACAGGTGCGGCAATGATAAACGCGAACGTTGTTCTTCTGCAGCCACTGATAGGGAATGAAGTTGCTGGCCGGATCCTGATAGTTCGCACCCTGCCAGACGTCGTAGAACACCCCATAACGGGCGTACCAGCCCGGATAATTTTTCTCAAACCAGTCCGAATCTTTCGCGGTCGGCGGCTCGATGCGAATGTACATCAATGGCCAAAGCGCCGTCGCAACAAGGAAGGCCGAATGGTGGGACCAATAGGCCTCCTGCTTCGCTTCCAGCAGATTGCGCGGCGTCTTGATGCCGAATTTTGCAAGCCGGCCAAGCCACATGGACGCCCAGTCCTGATAGACCCAGCGATCCCAGGTAACAACCCAGGGCTCAACCTTGTTGACAGAACCATATTCCAGCACGGCGCCAACGAACGGCGTGATGAATTTGTTTTGCAGCCAGAACGTATTTTCAAGATCCGTCTGAATGTATTTATGATTTTCCTGGTCATGAATAATCGAAACAATCGTCTGATAGCCGTTCGCCATGTGGCGCAGCTCATCCGTTTCGATGCTGAGGAAAATCGTCGGCGTTACTTCGTCACCATTCGCCGCCGCCCATTCCGTCAAACCGACAATCAGCGGGTTCGTAAAGCAGGCCTCGGCAACCAATTGCAGGTTTAACGAACATTCGACCGGGTCGCCGGCGCAAAAACCGTCCGAAAGGGCGCGCTTGGCAGGCCGCCACAATGGGTTCATGTAGCGGGCACGCCGTGCATCCGAATGCCCAGATGGGTCATAGGTATGCTTCGCCATATAGCTGCTCAGATAGCCAATCTGCGCCGTATGGCGCACTTCGTCCATCGTCTGGGCAAGGTAGCCGTTTTTCAATTCCGGGCTTTGCGTCGCATTCCACAAAACGGCGGTACCAGAAATCGCCGCGTACTCACCCGCCTCCAAAAGCGGGGCACCCAGCTTCATAATCTCATTCCACCGCGGTTCGATGCGGCTGCCGACATTCATACGGGTAAGGCCATCGAGAAGCGTGCCGTACTGGCGCGAATCCTTTTCCTCTTCCATGCGGCAATATTCTTTGGCGATGAGCTTGAACTGTTCGCGCGCGGTCGGATTATAGGTGTACTTCGTCGGGTATTTGCCGCGACGCTTG
Organism: Rhodospirillaceae bacterium; assembly: GCA_002746255.1. Taxonomy (NCBI): domain Bacteria; kingdom Pseudomonadati; phylum Pseudomonadota; class Alphaproteobacteria; order Rhodospirillales; family Rhodospirillaceae; species Rhodospirillaceae bacterium. The sequence goes on from NVWO01000015.1 coordinate 11,209, forward strand.
TCCATATTCCAGCCAAATTCCTGAAGGTACTTGTGAACCTCCTGCGGTTTGACGTCTACCTTTGGAATAGCAACCATCTTCTTCCAATCCCCCCACGCCCCGCCAAAGGGCTGATAAAATCAAATGCTCATTGGAATTCTAATGTTTTGCGACAAAAGAGTCAACCAAATGACTGCTTTTTTATAAGGACTGCGGCGTGTTTTTATAAGACAGTCGCCAGCCTTAATAACATCTAAATTTGTAGCTTCCTCTGTAAACACCTCCCATCGCCTTGTTTAAATAGATTTTTTATGGCAATCGCGATAAGCACCTGTTCACAGGGTTCTGCGAAAGACCATATTGCACTACAACATTTTTGACGTCCGTCACGATCCGTTCCACTACCCGAAGCCTGACGGCCCAGACAAACGCGTGGGCCAGCTTCGACAAACAAAGGCACGAGACACGTGCAGACACAATTTCAGAAGGCACTTCGCTTGCATCAGCAAGGCGAACTGGCAGACGCGGAAAAAATTTATCGCCAGCTGCTCGGCGATGCGCCGGATTCAACAGACGCGCCGGACGTCTTCCACGCCCTCGGCGTGCTCTGCCAGCAGAAGGGTGAAAATACCGAGGCTATTCGCTGTTTCAAGGATGCGCTGACGCGCAACCCAAACGCGGTCGATACCTGTTTCAATCTCGGTGCCGTCCTTCACCAGCAGGGAAAATTCGAAGACGCCGTTCGCAATTATCAACGCGCGATCGACCTTGAACCGGAAAACACCGGCATCGCCTATAATCTTGCTGATGCCTTGCTGGCCCTTGGTCGTTTTGAGGAAGCCATTGCCGCCTATCGAATTTTTCTCGACCAGGCGCCAGACACCCCCACCGCCCATTATAATCTTGGCCTCGCGCTCATAAAATCCCATCGTTTTGAGGAAGCCATTGCCGCGTACCGGGCCGCGATTGCGAAACGCCCGGATTTCCCCGAAGCCCTTGCCAATCTTGGCACCCTACTGATGGAAGTGGGACAGCCCGACGACGCATTGGTCGCATACCGCCAGGCTTTTGCGCAGAACCCGGGCCTGGCCGAGGCCCATTACAACCTCGGCAACGCCTTGATGGGACTTGGAAAATTCGAAGAAGCGGAAATCATCTTTCGCGAAGCCATCCGCCGATGGCCTGCCTTTGCGACGCTGCATCTGCGACTTTCAAATCTAAAAACATTTTCGCCCGGGGACCCGGACATCGCAGCGATGGAAACGGAATTCGCCAAACCAAATCTTGACGAACAGCAAAAGGCAATCTTCTGTTTCGCCATCGGCAAGGCCCATGAGGATTGCGAAGCGTACGACCATGCCTTCGATTATTTTGAGAAAGGCAATGCCTTAAAGCACGCGTCCCTTTCCTTCGACATCGACAAGGAAGAGACGCGAACGAACCGCATCATCGCCACCTTCAACAAAGCCTTCCTGACCGGACAAGAGGGGCAAGGCGCAACCAGCGACATGCCGATTTTCATTCTTGGCATGCCCCGATCCGGTGCCACCCTGATCGAACAGATTCTGGCGACCCATTCCGGCGTCTATGGTGCCGGCGAGCGTCAGGAACTTGCCCATCACATCTCAAAACTGGGGGGCGCATCCGGGTCTGAATTTCCGGAAACGGTTCTGAACATGAAAGGCGAAGACTTTGCGCGTCTTGGACAGGCTTACGTCGATGCCATGGCCCGTCTGGCACCAAACGCGTCACATATTACCGACAAATGGCTGCAGAATTTTCACCATATCGGCCTCATTCACCTGGCCCTGCCGAATGCGAAAATCATCCATGCCACCCGCAACCCCTTTGACATCTGCCTCGCCAGTTACAAATGCTACTTCGATGGCGCGCGCGATTTCGCTTACGACCTCACCGAGTTGGGGAAGTCTTATAAACTTTACCAACGGTTGATGAACCACTGGCATGCCGTATTGCCAGGGCGCGTGTTTGACCTATCCTATGAAGGCCTTGTCACCGACCCCGAAACACATATCCGGCGCCTGCTCGATTTCTGCGCGCTTCCTTGGGAAGCGGCCTGTCTCGACTTCCACAAAACCGAACGCCTGGTGCCAACCGCAAGCGTTGCGCGCGTCCGCCAGCCAATGACCACAAGCGCCGTCCGCCGATGGCGGCAATACGAGCACCGCCTGACGCCGCTTCTCGAAGCGCTGGCCTAAAAAAACATCAAAGCACAAGAAGCCAACACACCACTTACGGCAACGCCGGAAAACAAAACCCTTGCGATGCTTGCCAAGGCGCTTGGACACCCCGCTCGATTGCGCATCCTTAAAGCCGCCGGAATCATCACCGGCGAGGTTGAAAGGGCACGTATCTGCTACACGCTTAACGCAGAGGCCCTGAAACCACTCCAAAGCTTCCTGGACGAAGTTGCGCGGCAAACAACCCAATCGCCCAAAACGGAATAGGATATCCATATGTCCAGTTTTGAACGCCACCTGACGATCTGGGTTACCCTTTGCATCGTCACGGGCATCGCATTTGGGCATTTTCTACCCGGCCTGTTCCAGGCCATTGGCAGCGCCGAAATTGCCCAGGTCAACATCCCGATTGCCATACTGATCTGGCTAATGATCATCCCGATGCTGGTGAAGGTCGATTTTTCGGCGCTGGACGGGGTTCGCGAGCATTGGCGTGGGATTGGCGTGACGCTGTTTGTCAACTGGGCAATCAAACCCTTCTCCATGGCAGCGCTTGGCCTGTTTTTCATTGGCTATCTGTTCCGCCCCTATCTGATGCCCGAGCAGATAGACAGCTACATCGCCGGCCTTATCATTCTGGCCGCCGCACCCTGCACGGCAATGGTCTTTGTCTGGAGCAATCTTTCCAATGGCGAGCCGCTTTTCACACTAAGTCAGGTGGCCCTGAACGACCTTATCATGGTGTTTGCCTTCGCGCCGATCGTGGGCTTTCTGCTCGGTCTGTCAGCGATCATTGTACCGTGGGAGACACTCCTTCTCTCTGTCGGGCTTTACATCCTCGTGCCTGTCGTCATTGCCCAGCTTTTGCGCAAACGAACCCTGGGGACCGGCGGAGAGTCGGCCCTCAAGAAGCTGTTGGGCAGGGTGCAGGCCGTCTCGGTCGTTGCGCTTCTGATGATGCTTGTCCTCCTGTTCGCCTTTCAGGGCGAGCAGATCATCGCCCAGCCAATCGTGATCGTATTCCTTGCCGTGCCGATCCTGATCCAAGTCTATTTGAACTCGGGGCTCGCTTACATCCTCAACCGCAAGGTCGGATCGGCCCATTGTGTCGCCGCCCCCTCGGCACTCATCGGCGCGAGTAATTTTTTCGAGCTGGCCGTTGCCGTGGCGATCAGCCTGTTTGGTATCCATTCCGGCGCAGCCCTTGCGACGGTGGTCGGCGTTCTGGTCGAAGTACCGGTGATGCTCTCGGTGGTGAAAATCGTAAATGCCAGCAAGGCATGGTACGAGCGCGGCCCCGCCGTCCAGGCACAACAACACGAGCGAGCTAAAAAAGCCGCAGGGATCATGCGCTCCATATGAAGCGTGTTTTATTTCTTTGCGTTGCAAACTCCGCCCGCAGCCAGATGGCCGAGGGCCTTGCCCGGCATATTCTTGGCGACCAGGTCGACGCGTTGAGCGCCGGCTCAAAGCCCGCGTCCGTAAACCCTCATGCCGTCGCGGCCATGGCCGAAATTGGTATCGATATAACCGGCCAACACGCAAAATCTGTGGATACAATCGACCCCTCCAGCCTTGATCTGGTGGTCACGCTGTGCGCCGAGGAGGTTTGCCCGGCTCTGCCCGGGCGGGTTACGCGATTGCACTGGCCAATAACGGACCCGGCAGCCCCGTCGCGCGGCGAACCACAAGCGCATTTCCGCGCGGCACGGGACCGGATTCAGAAAAAAATCAAGGCGCTTGCCAAGACCATGGGCCCGTCTTAGGGAATCCCTTTCCCAAGCATTCGCCACGGCTCACAAACCACGCACCGCCTGACGCCACGTCTCGAAGCGCTGGCCTAAAGAAAAAACATCAAAGTGGTGCCCGCTGCCGGACTCGAACCAGCACTCCCGTTTCCAGAAAACGGATTTTAAGTCCGTTGCGTCTACCAATTTCGCCAAGCGGGCCAATTTAAGGGCAAACCTCGCGCACCCTAGCCCCGGGGCGGAAGACAGGCAAGCCGCCGGATTCCCTCAGTCGCTGCGTGCAGCCCGCGCCCGCCCGAAGATGTTTTGTTGAAAGGTTCGGGTCCTGCTTTTACCTTCCTGTCATGGATTTTTCAGCGCCGCTGATCCGCGGCACCCTCCTTGAACGTTACAAACGCTTCCTGAGCACCATCGCCCTTGAAGACGGCACCCATGTCACCGCCCATTGCCCCAATCCCGGCTCGATGATGGGCCTGCTTCCTGTCGGTGGCGAGGTGTGGCTGTCCCCGGCCCAAAACCCAAAGCGCAAGCTTCACTACACATGGGAACTCGTGCGCATCGGCAAAACCCTCGTTGGCATCAACGCCGCCTACGCCAATCGCATTGTCGAGGAAAAGCTTGTTGCCGGAGAAATTCCACAACTCGCAGGCTATGACACCGTTCGACGCGAAGTTCGCTATGGGCAAAACTCACGCATCGATTTTCTTCTCGAAAAAACAGGCCAACCGTCCTGTTACGTCGAGGTAAAAAGCGTCACCCTGCGGCTTGGAAATTCAGCCGCCTTCCCCGACTCGGTGACAGTCCGTGGCGCAAAGCATCTGGCCGAACTTGCCAAGGTCGTTCAAGCCGGCAAGCGTGGCGTGATGCTCTACCTTGTCCAGCGGGGGGATTGCGCCGACTTCGTTCTCGCCGGGGAAATCGATCCGGCTTATGCTGCGGCGATGAAGACGGCCCGGGCGGCGGGAGTCGAAATGTTGTGTTTTTCCTGCAAGATGAGCGTGGATGCCATCGAACTGGACCGGCCGTTGCCGTTCTCCCTTTAAAAACCCGACAAACGATAGAGGTATATCTGTGGAGCACGACCCTACAAATGACGACCCCTCCAATAGCTTTGAAGACCCTGGCAACATCACCTTTCACGGTGCCAAGGACTTTGAGAGCATGCACCGCGCCGGGAAACTTGCCGCCGAGACCCTCGATTTTATCACGCCCTATGTGAAACCGGGTGTTTCCACCGAGGAACTCGACCGCTTGTGCGATGCGTTCACTGTCGAACGAGGTGGCATTTCCGCACCGCTGAATTACCGTGGTTTTCCGAAATCCATCTGCACATCCGTAAACCACGTCGTTTGCCACGGCATCCCCGGCAAAAAGGCATTGCACGATGGCGATATCCTGAACATCGACGTAACCGTGATCCTAGACGGCTGGCACGGGGACACCAGCCGGATGTTTTACATTGGCAAACCAAGCGTAAAAGCCCGGCGTCTTATCGAGGTCACCTACGAATGCCTGATGCGCGCCATCGCGATTGTGAAGCCCGGCGTTCGGCTAGGAGACATCGGCCACGTTATTCAGGATTACGCCGAATCCCATCGTTATTCGGTCGTCCGCGATTTCTGCGGCCATGGCCTGGGGCGTATTTTTCACGAAGCACCAAGYGTGATGCATTTTGGCAAGCCGGGAACGGGCTTTCCCCTGCAAGAGGGCATGTTTTTTACGATTGAACCGATGATCAATGCTGGGAAGTTCGATGTGAAAGTTCTGGAAGACGGATGGACGGCGGTCACAAAGGACCGTTCGCTTTCCGCACAATTCGAACACAGCATCGGCGTAACGGCGACGGGCTGCGAAACTTTCACATTGTCGCCGGGTGGGCTCACACATCCGCCCTATAAAATCTGATGCGTACAAGAAGGATGGACAGTTCCCAATCCGAATTCCTCCGCGAAGCTGCAAGCAAAGGCTAGCCCGTCGAATGGACAAAAAACCGCATTACTTTGGTCACCGCGCACGCCTTCGCGAACGCTTCCTGAAAGCCGGGGCGGAATCCCTAGCCGATTACGAGATGCTTGAGATGCTTCTTTTTCTGGCCCATCCCCGCCGCGACGTAAAGCCAACAGCAAAGGCACTGCTGAAGAAATTTGGCAGTTTTGCAAAGGTTATCCGCGCCAAGCCAGACGCCCTTCTTGACATCCCAGGCATTGGTGCGACGGCAATYGCCGCATTGAAAACTGTCCAGGCAGCGGCCTTGAAACTGGTGCGCGAAGAAGTCATGAACCAGCCAGTAATCGGAAATTGGCAACAATTGCTCGACCACCTGCACGCAAGCATGGCCCATGAGGAAAAAGAGCATTTCCGCCTGCTTTTCCTGGATCGCAAAAACGCGATTCTGGCCGATGAAGTACAACAAAGCGGAACCATCGACCACGCGCCGATCTACCCGCGCGAGGTGGTAAAACGCGCCCTCGATTTAAACGCTTCAGCAATCATCATGGTCCATAATCATCCAAGCGGCGACCCAACACCCTCGAAAGCGGACATCGCCATCACAAAGGCTGTCCAGGCGGCCTGTCAAAAACTTGGCATCGAACTTCACGACCACATCATCGTCGCCAAAAGCGGCCACCAATCCTTCAAGTCAATGGGACTTCTCTAAACCCGCCGCTGCGTCAGACGGGTTTGGTGAACCTGTCGAAGTTTTCCCAAAAACGGGCACGAACGAAATCCTGCTCAAGCAAAATTTCGTGGCGCGAGGCGGCAAGAGAAACAAAACGGCCCTGTGCCAGGCGGCGGCTTAAACGTTCCTGTGCGGCGTTTTGCACGACCCGTTCCTCCCCGGCGCTAAGGAATAGAACCGGCACATCAATCGCGCGGACATAATCAGGGTCCGCCGTCTTGCGCATGGATTTAAAGGCCGCGCGCATCCAGCCATAGGTTGGTCCGCCCAGACCAAGCGCGGGGTTTTCCTCCGTCAGGATTTGGGTTTGCCGGAAACGGTCCGGGTCGGAGGTCAGGACGTTTTCCGCAAAGGCCGTCTGGTATGGGTCCGCATCCCCCATACCGGGAACGTAGCGATCCCCAAAACCAAACCGCACGGCCAGATGGGCCAGCCCTTCTACGAGCAGATTGGGAAACCCCAGCGTTTGGATACCAACCATCGGTGCCGACAGCACCGCCCGGGAAAAGAATCCGGGATGTTCGGCGAGATAACGAAGCACCAGGTGACCGCCCATCGAATGGGCAAGCGCCAGGTAGGGCCCGGCGCTGTTCGGGCGAACAATTTCGATAAGAAATTGATGAAGGTCGCAAAGCAGCGGATCGAAGGAACGCGCATGTCCCTTTCGTGGGCAAAGCCGTGCGGACAATCCCTGGCCCCGCCAATCCTTCGCCCAGACCGCAAAACCTCTGTCCAGCAGCTCGCCAATCGTCTCAACGTATTTTTCGATGAATTCCGCCCGACCGTTCAGGAAAACAACCGTTCCCCGCACCGGCCCTTCCGGCTCCCAGGCCGCGTAACGGATGCGCGCACCATCGCGGGCTTCAAAGACCTCAAAACGCCCGCGCGCGATAAGCGCCTTCCACTGGATCACCGTCCCTGACATAAGAGTAAAAGACTCCGTCACATTGTTACTTCCCTGATTCTATATGGCGAACTGGAAAGGGCAATGCGCGAGACGAGAAAGAATGCCTTCTATATGGGCACTATACGGGTCTACCGAACGGATAGCTTATGACGAAAGTCTTTCAGGCCTATTCCCGCTTCCTGGAAAACCTGCCGACGACCCAGCGGCGGCGGCTCCGCTTGTTCGGGAAAACGCAAGACAGCCACATTACACGCGGTGGCGAAACGTTCTGCAATTTCTCATCGAATAATTATTTGGGCCTTGCCCAACACCCGGCCCTGCGCGCGCGCGCAATCGCATGGACAGAAGCATGGGGAACGGGAACGGGTGCCTCGCGCCTCGTATGCGGCAATTTAGAACTCTTCGAAAGAGTAGAGGCAAAACTTGCGAAGGCGAAGCGCAAGGAGACAGCCCTTTTGATGGCGTCCGGTTATCAGACAAACGTGACCGTGCTGGCAACGCTTCTGAACCGCCGGATTCTTGGAGCAGAACCCCTTGTCTATTGCGACACGCTGAACCATGCGAGCATCCACCAGGGCTGCCAAAGTGCCGGTGTCCGCCAGATCCGGTACCGGCACAACGACCTGGACCATCTTGAATCACGCCTGGCACAGGATGCGCAGGAAAACCGGCCCCGCTTTATCCTGACCGAATCCGTCTTCAGCATGGACGGCGACCGACCGGACCTTGATCGCCTTGTTGAAATTTCGACGAAATACGATGCCTTCCTCTATCTGGACGAAGCCCATGCCATGGGGGTTCTGGGCCCGGACGGCTTTGGCCTTGCCACGGAATATGGCGACCGGGTCGACATGGTCATGGGGACCTTCAGCAAGGCGCTCGGCAGTTTTGGCGCCTATGTGGCTTGTTCTGCCAAGCTTCGGGATTTCCTGATCAACCGTTGCCCGGGCCTCATCTATTCGACCGGGTTGCCGCCGGCCGTTCTGGGTGCCAACGATGCAGCCCTTGATCTGGTGCCAAAAATGGCGGCGGAGCGAGCCTGGCTCCAAGGTGCCGCCGAGCGTGTGCGCCACGCTTTCCACGACGCCGGGCTTGACATTGGCGGATCAACAACGCAGATAATCCCCGTGATCGTGGGATCGGAAGAAAAGGCATTGCGCCTTAGCGCCGCCCTTGAGAAAGATGGCCTTCTGGGCGTCGCTATTCGCCCACCATCCGTTTCAGTAGGAGAAAGCCGCATCCGCTTTACGATTACTGCGGCTCATGATGACGGCGATATTGATCGGCTCATTGAAAGCACCGTTTGGGCAGCGCGGGATTTGCGCATAGTTTCCTGATTCTAAAGCCGAATTTATCACCAGATCACGATCACATCACGAAAGCGCTATTTGAATTCATCCGTAAATACCATTAGATGTTAGAGGGTGATGCCCCCCTGCAACGGGTTCACGGAAATCACGGATATAGGGAGCAAATTACGTGTTGAGAAATAAGTTATTTCAGGCCCTTACCATTCTTGGCGCCGGAATCGGTCTGACAGGAACAGCTCTGGCTGCAGGCAGTTCTCTGTCCGATGACAACTACCGTCCCCCGGAGATTTCGGTGGTGAAGGTAAATCCGCTCCGGGTCGTTGATGGCATGGTGATGCTCAGCAATGCGGGCTGCCAGATGGTTGAGCCGGAAGGCCAGTTTCTCGACATTGACGTGACGTTCCCACGGGATTGCCCGCGCATCAATCGCAAATCCAAAAAGGTTCGCATCCCGACCATTCAGACCCTGACCCTAAAACCGGGCACCTATAAATTCCGAGTCTCGAATACAAACGTTCCCTTTCCATCTGGCCTCGAAATCTACAAATTGAAAAAGAACGGAAAGAAAGAAAGAAAACCGATCTTTTCCAAAGGCGAGATTCTTGCGGGCTATGACGAGGTGTTTGAAATCGAGCTTAAAGAAGGCAAATACATCTACACAGGCCGACAAAATCTAACCTTTGATTACCCGTTGATCGTATCGAGCGGTGGCGCATCCAATGCCGATGCCGACACCCATACGAATTCGGCTTCCGCCAAGACCGGTGCAACTTCAACAATTCTCAATTAACGCGTTACGAATAACGCGTGATGGGTTTTTTAAAAATGCCCGGCGAGGGATCCCTCGCCGGGCATTTTTTATGACGGGCGCAATCTAGAAAAAACCTTCAATCACACTTCGCCGGCGAAAGCCTCATCCAGCGGCGTGTCGGCGATATGGTTGGTATAGTTCGAGAGCGTCTTCATGCCGATGCCAAGAACAACCTCTAGAATCTGCGCCTTGCTATATCCGGCATCAAGAAACGCCTTGGTGTCTGCATCCGACGGCCAACCACGCGACGCAACAACAGAGCCTGTGAAGCGGCGAAGCGCCTCAAGCTTCTTATCCGCAACCGGTTGGCCGTCGCGGACGGCGTGCACAACATCAACCGGCACCTTCTGCATCTTTGCAATGACACTGTGTGCGGCAACGCAATAGTTGCACTTGTTCTCGTGGCTGACGGCCAGCAACACGATCTGCTGCTCGGTGGAACTGAGTGACGTTCCCTCAAACAGGCCCGCTACGGTTCGATATGCCTTCAACAATGCCGGAGCTTCGGCCATCACGCCAAGAAGATTGGGCAGAAAACCATAGGCAGCTTTTGCCTCGGCAAGGTCTTCTTTCGCTGCTGCAGGCGCGGTGTCCAAGCTATGCACGGGATACGTCATTGGGTGTTCTCCTTTGGTTGATTGAAACTTTGGCCCTGTCTGGAACAATCGTTCAAAATATAACAAAAAAATTATTTAAGGCGACCGACGGCGTCCTCAATGATGGTTTCAAGCAACGCCCTCTCGGGGCGGCTGCGGAGCAGCACCATAAATCCCAACAGCGAGGCCAGCAGGCCACGCGCTGTCTCGGCGGGCTTCACATGTGCCGCAATCTCTCCCTTGGCTATCCCCTTTTCAATTACCCTTGCAAAGAAGGCCTCAACCTCTTCCTGTGCACAGGCGATGATCTGACCTACCTCCGGATCATGGGACGCAAGTTCCAGAGCCGTATTCGTCAGAAAGCAGCCGCGATTGTCCCCCTCCTCGGAAACGCTCGCCATAAAGGTTAAAAAAACCTGGCGGATCGCTTCACGCGGACCGTAAGTATCTTCGAAATCAGAAAGCAGCTTACGGCGTATTTTTTCGTCATACATCCGAAGCGCCGCGACAAAGAGCGTGTGCTTGTCCCCGTAGGTTGCGTACAGGCTGCCACGGTTGACGCCTGTGCAATCCACCAGGTTCTGCATTGAGGTTGCTTCAAAGCCACGCGCCCAGAAAGCCTGCATGGCTTTGTCCAGCACCGCGTCGGTATCAAACTGCTTTTTCCAAGGCATCTTGTTTTCCAAACTTGGTAAGCCGCGAGTATAGAACGATCATTCTATAAAAACGATATGTTTTTACCGCGATCATAACCAACGGGTAAACAACGGTTTTTCCCATCACACTGGCCTTCTACGCGAAAGAAAGAACCAAGCGGCACGAACCGGCGACGCCTTTCGAATGCGACGGTTCCTTCGGATATTGCTTCACAGAAGGGTGAATTGACGGCCCCTCTATGCCCACCCAATATCTGGGAAGTCTTTTCTTCAGACTGGGAATTTGCCGGTGTTTTACAATCCGCGCCCGTCCTTACGCTTGACAGTCGCCGGCCTCCTGGCCGCCATCTTCTTGGCAGCGCCCGTTTCCAGGGCCGCCGCCGTAAATGCACCTACGGTCATCACCCTCACGCAAACGCCTTGCCAATTTCTCGAACCGGAAGGCCAGGACTACGGCTATGAAAGCACGGCAAAAGCGGATTGCGTTCGCATCAACGCCGATACAGGGGACGCACGACTTGCCAACGTGACCCCCATGCAATTAAAGCCTGGCAAATACGTTTTTCGCGTAACGAACAGGAATGTCCCCTACGTGTTGGGGTTTTACCTTCGCGGAACCGGCCTCGGCAGGCTGACGCTTCCAGCCGTCTCGGGTGGCGGGCTTCAGACCGGCTATGCCCAGGATTACGAGATCGAGCTCACAAAAGGCGAATATGTCTACTCCTGCCCCTTGAATCCAACCCCCGACTACCCGATCATCGTCCGTGATTAGCTGCGGTTAAACGGCGACATTTCGGTTTAAAAAAAACTGAACGCCTGTAGAATTCCTCACCGTCGAGGCAACCCCACAGGCAGGGCGCGGCGGCATTCGCTTTTTCCTTTGACGTTTTATCTTTGAAAAGGTTTCAGTTATGATTCCACGTTACGCACGGCCAAAAATGACGGCCATCTGGGCACCCGAGAACAAATTCAAGATCTGGCTTGAAATCGAAGCCTGTGCCTGCGAAGCGCAAGCTGAAATCGGGGTCATACCCGCCGAAGCCGCAAAAGTCGTGCGCAAGCGCGGCAAATTTGAGATCGCGCGCATCGACGCGATCGAGAAAGAAACCCATCACGACGTCATCGCCTTTCTCACAAATGTGGCCGAACATGTCGGCCCGGAGGCGCGTTTTATCCATCAGGGCATGACGTCCTCGGACGTGTTGGACACCTGCCTTGCCGTCCAGCTTACCCAGGCAAGCGACCTTCTTCTCAAAGACATCCTGGCGCTTCTCGATGCCCTGAAACGACGGGCCTATGAACACAAAGACACCATCTGCATCGGACGCAGCCACGGGATTCATGCCGAGCCGACGACCTTCGGACTTAAACTGGCCAACCATTACGCAGCACTGCAACGCTGCCACAACCGCCTTGAAGCAGCCCGGGAAGAAATCGCCACCTGCGCGATTTCTGGCGCGGTCGGAACCTTCGCCAACATCGACCCACGGGTCGAAGCCTATGTGGCGGAAAAGATGGGGCTTCGGATCGAGACGATTTCAACCCAGGTGATCCCTCGTGATCGCCATGCGGTCTTTTTTTCCTGCCTCGGCGTCATCGCCAGCGTAATCGAGAATTTGTCCGTTGAGATCCGGCACCTGCAGCGAACGGAAGTCCGCGAAGTGGAAGAATATTTTGCGCCCGGCCAAAAAGGGTCCTCGGCCATGCCGCATAAGCGGAATCCCGTGCTTAGCGAGAACGTGACGGGCCTTTCCAGAATTATCCGAGGCTATGTTACGCCTGCGCTTGAGAACGTCGTGCTGTGGCATGAGCGCGACATCGCACATTCCTCCGTTGAGCGGATGATTGCACCCGACGCAACCGTCACGCTTGATTTCGCGCTTGCGCGGATCACCAGCGTTATCGACAAGCTTGTCGTCCATCCGGAGAACATGCGTAAAAACCTTGATGCCCTCGGTGGCCTTGTTTATTCCCAGCGCGTGCTGCTGGCCCTAACCCAAATCGGCATGAGCCGCGAGGATGCCTATGAAGCGGTCCAGCGAAATGCGATGCAAGCCTGGGAAAAGAACGGCGCGTTTCTCGACGCCCTTAAGACGGATAAGGATGTGTCAAAGCACATCGATGAAGCGGCACTGAAGGATCTTTTCAATCCGGCCCACCACACGCGTCACATCGATACGCTTTTCCGGCGCGTCTTTAAAACCGGGAAGGCGTGAAGAAAATCGACCGCCGCAAAGAAGGCGCGCCTAGCCTCTGGTGATCTGCTCAAGCGCAACCTGAAAAAGGCGATCCATTTCTTTTCGTACCTGACGTTGGGAAATGTCGACGCCTTTTTTCTGAAAATCCTCGTAAACTTTTTCAAGAACGTCTTCGTCGCCAGGTTTTTCAAAGTCAGACGCAATGACCTCTTTCGCATAAGACGCGGCATCGGCTTCCGTTAGCCCCAAAAGATCGGCAGCCCATAGCCCGAGCAATTTGTTGCGTCGTGCGCCAGCCTTAAACATCGTTTCCTCGTCGTGTTGAAACTTGGCCTCGGCCGCTTTTTCCCGATTCTTAAAGCTGTCGTTCATTGCTTTCCACCCTAACGATTACCTACCCGAAGGGACCCACGGCCTCCTTCTAGAAGCCCTCTATATAGCGAGAGCGGCGCAGAAGTGGTACCTGTAAGTTTAGACATGTGCACCCTCGCTCTCGCCTATCGTCCAGACGCCGACTGGCCCATCCTTCTGGGGGTCAATCGGGATGAACGCATTGCGCGGCCCTCCCTCGCGCCCGGACGGCACTGGCCGGACCGCCCCCATGTCCGCGCCGGAAAGGACCTCGAAGCCGGAGGGGCCTGGCTGGGCCTAAGCGACCAGGGAATGGTGGCGGGCGTCCTGAACCGCCCAGAAAGCCTGGGGCCGGCCCCGGACAAGCGCAGCCGCGGCGAGCTTGTGCTTATGGCACTTGACCATAAAGATGCGCCAACAGCGGCAAAGGCGCTTGCCAGACAAAATGCGGCTGATTATCGCCCTTTTAATCTGGTCATCGCCGACAGGCAGCACGCCTTTTGGATTCGCAACCTCGGCATGGGGACGATGGCATGCTGGCCATTTCCGCCCGGAATTTCCCTGATAACCGCCCATGACCGCAATGACCTTAGATCGGGTCGTATCCGCACCTATCTGCCGCGCTTCCGCGTGGCCCCGCTTCCAAACCCCGGCCAGGGCCGATGGGAAATCTGGGCCGCCCTTCTTGCCTGCCGTGAATTCGACGACGAGGCCGACCCCGCAAGCGCAATGACAATTGTCGGCAAGGATGGCTTTGGTACCGTTTCCAGCGCCCTGATTGCCCTGCCCTCCCCCCATCAACAGGCGGCATCCGTCTTCCGGTTTGCCAATGGCCGACCCGACGAAACACCCTTCGAAGACGTCGCCGTCTGAGCGGCCCCACCTCTCCCAATCCGGGCGCTCCCGCCCTCTGCGCCCCATTGTTTTCAAGGGGAAGAGTTGCTATATCTTGGGCGTGTTCTGGACCGCTCGCCCCTTGGGTCGAAGGTTTTCTTTTTTACAAAGATGAAGCCATGAACCGCCGCAGACGTATCTATGAAGGCAAGGCCAAAGTTCTTTACGAAGGACCGGAACCGGGGACTCTCGTCCAGCATTTCAAGGATGACGCGACCGCCTTCAACAATCAGAAACATGCAGTCATCACCGGCAAGGGGGTGCTGAACAACCGCATTTCCGAATATCTGATGGTCAAGCTGGCGGAAATCGGCGTGCCCACGCATTTTATGCGCCGGTTAAACATGCGCGAGCAACTTATCCGCGAAGTTGAAATCATTCCCATCGAAGTCGTCGTTCGCAACGTCGTAGCAGGATCGCTTGCCAAGCGTCTGGGGCTTGAAGAGGGAACGCCGCTGCCGCGTTCCATCGTTGAGTATTATTACAAATCCGATAAGCTCGGCGATCCGCTCGTCTCCGAAGAACACATCACCGCCTTCGGCTGGGCATCGACCCAGGACCTTGACGACATCATGTCCATGGCGCTTCGCATCAACGACTTTCTAAATGGTCTTTTCCTGGGCGTCGGAATTCGCCTTGTCGATTTCAAACTCGAATTCGGAAAGCTTTATGAGGGCGAACAGATGTACATCGTTCTGGCCGATGAAATCAGCCCTGACAGTTGCCGTCTGTGGGATATTCATACGAACGAAAAATTGGACAAGGACCTCTTCCGACACGATCTCGGAAACCTGAATGAGGCCTATCAAGAAGTGGCACGGCGGCTCGGCATTCTTCCAGAGGGCGGATCAAAGGACCTAAAAGGTCTGAATGCCATACAGTGACCAAAACAAATTTTTTATGAAAGCGGCATAACACATGAAAGCTGGCGTCCACGTCACGCTGAAGCCAGGCGTCCTCGACCCACAAGGCAAAGCCATCGCGAATGCGTTGGAATCATTGGGCTTTAGCGGGGTAAACGCCATCCGGCAGGGGAAGTATATCGAGATTGATCTCGACGAAACCGACCCCGGACGCGCCTTGAAAAAGGTCGAGGAAATGTGCACAAAACTGCTGGCAAACCTCGTGATCGAAAATTACGAGATTGAACTTTTAGAGTAGAGCCGAATGCGTTCGTTCCCAGGCGCTCATGCGAGACCATCATCGTGAAGACTGCTGTTATCGTCTATCCTGGATCGAACTGTGATCGGGACGTTCGCGTCGCCATCGCAAACGCGACAGGAACCGAGCCACTTGCCGTCTGGCATCAAAATAGCGAATTTCCAGATGTCGATCTGATCGTCCTGCCCGGTGGGTTTTCCTATGGCGACTACCTGCGCGCTGGTGCAATGGCCGCACATTCGCCCATCATGCGCGAGATTAAGCGGCGCGCTAAAAAAGGTGTGCCGATCCTTGGCATCTGCAACGGCTTTCAGATTTTGACGGAATCCGGCCTCCTTCCAGGCGCGCTTCTGCAAAATTCCGGCATCAAATTCCTTTGCCGCGACGTCCACCTTCGGGTCGAGACATCCGACAGCCCCTTCACGAAGGCCTATCGCCAGGGGGCCGTCCTGCGCATTCCGGTCGCCCATCACGAGGGGAAATATCACGCCGATCCTAAGACCCTTGATGCGCTGGAGAGCGAGAACCGGATCGCCTTTCGTTATTGCGACGCCGAAGGGGTCCTCAGCGAGAGGGCAAACCCAAACGGCTCCGCCCGCAACATTGCCGGTGTGTTCGACAAAGAACGCAAGATTCTTGGAATGATGCCGCACCCTGAACGACAGACCGAGCAGCTTCTTGGCGGCGAAGACGGAAAAGCCATGTTCGATGGGTTGGTAGCCGCCCTCGCATGACCGAAGTGAACCCCGAAATCGCCGCCCAGCACGGATTGTCTGCCGAGGAGTACGACAAGGTTCTGGAAATCCTTGGCCGCACGCCGAACATGACCGAGCTTGGTATTTTCTCTGTCATGTGGAGCGAACATTGCTCATATAAATCCTCGCGGCGCTGGCTGAAAACGCTGCCGACAGAGGCGCCATGGGTTATCTGCGGGCCAGGCGAAAATGCTGGCGTCATCGACATCGGTGACGGCCATGCCGTTGTTTTCAAGATGGAAAGCCACAATCACCCCTCGTTCATCGAGCCATATCAAGGGGCGGCGACCGGCGTTGGCGGCATCCTGCGCGACGTCTTTACAATGGGCGCACGGCCCATCGCAAACCTTAATTCGTTGCGTTTCGGAGACCCTGAACATCCAAAAACCCGCCACCTTGTCGCCGGCGTCGTTGCCGGCGTCGGCGATTACGGGAACTGCATCGGCGTGCCGACGGTCGGAGGCGAATGCAATTTTCACCCCTCTTACAATGGCAACATTCTTGTCAATGCGATGACAGTGGGACTGGCCGATGCCGATCGCATCTTTTACTCGGCAGCCGCGGGTCCGGGAAATCTGGTCATCTATGTCGGATCAAAAACCGGCCGTGAYGGCATTCACGGCGCAACCATGGCCTCGGCGGAATTTGATGAGGATTCAGATGCAAAGCGCCCAACCGTACAGGTCGGCGACCCCTTCACGGAAAAGCTTCTTCTGGAAGCCTGCCTGGAATTAATGGCCACGGATGCGATCGTTGCAATTCAGGATATGGGGGCCGCAGGCCTTACCTCATCTTCCTTTGAGATGGCCTCAAAGGGCGGCACCGGCATCGAAATGAACATCGACAATATTCCAGTCCGCGAGGAAGGCATGACCGCGTATGAAATCATGCTGTCGGAAAGCCAGGAACGCATGCTGATCGTCATCCATCCGGACCGAACGGATGCKGCCAAGGCGATCTTYGAAAAATGGGARCTGGACTTCGCGGTCATCGGCCAAGTRACGGACAGTGGCCACATGGTGCTGAAATCGGGCGGGAAAACCATCGCCGACCTYCCCATYGCGCCGCTGGCAAGTGCCGCCCCAAGCTATGACCGGCCGTGGGTTCGCCCAAAGGCCCGGCCTCCTCTTGCGCCAATGGCGGACCCGCCGGCACTGGAAGCCGGCAAGGCGCTGCTCCGCCTGATCGGCTGCCCCGATCTGGCCAGCCGACGCTGGATCTGGGAGCAATATGATCACATGGTGATGGCCGACACCGTCGAGCGACCCGGCGGCGACGCCGCCGTGCTTCGCGTTCATGGCACAAACAAGGGCCTGGCGGTCACAACCGACTGCACGCCGCGCTATTGCGTGGCCGACCCAAAGACCGGGGCGGCCCAGGCCGTCGCCGAAGCCTGGCGGAACCTGACCGCCGTTGGCGCCAAACCTCTTGCGATTACAGACAATTTAAATTTCGGAAACCCGGAACGCCCGGAAATCATGGGCCAGTTTGTCGCCGCCATCGAAGGCATCCGGGAAGCCTGCCTGGCCCTCGACTTTCCGGTCGTCTCGGGGAACGTCTCGCTCTACAACGAAACAAACGGGCAGGCCATTCTGCCAACACCCGCCATTGGTGCTGTGGGGCTGATTGCGGATTTGAACAAACGAACAACCCTTGCCTTCAAAGCCGAAGGCGACGCACTTATCCTGATCGGCACGACCCAGGGTGCCCTGGGCGCCTCGCTCTACCTTCGCGAGATTATGGGCAGGGAAGAAGGCCCGCCGCCAAAAGTTGATCTTGAAATCGAGCGACGAAACGGGGATTTTGTCCGTCATCTCATCGAAACCGGAAAGCTGACCGCCTGCCACGACATCAGCGATGGCGGCATTGCCATTGCGGTGGCGGAAATGGCCCTTGCCGGTGGTATCGGGGCCAAAATCACACCCGAAATGAACGGAACGGCCCAGGATGCCTGGCTCTTCGGTGAAGACCAGGGCCGCTATTTGCTGACGACCCAGGCACCGAACATGATTTTAGCCGCCGCCGAGAAAGCGGGCGTGCCAGCCTGCATCCTAGGGTGCACCGGCGGAGATGGATTGCAAATAAGTCGCATCCTCTCTATATCCTTAGAACAGTTACAAGAAGCCCATGAAGGCTGGTTTCCGGCTTATATGGCCGCACCCTAAAAAACAAAAAGCGGAGTTTGGTGCAACAAATGGCAATGGATGCCCAGGAAATCGAACGGCTGATCAAGGCAACGCTTCCCGATGCGGAGATTGCCATTACCGACCTTCGGGGTGACGGCGATCATTATGCCGCCCGGGTGGCCTCCGCCGCCTTCAAGGGAAAGACCCGCATTCAGCAACATCAAATGGTCTACAAGGCCTTGCAGGGCAACATGGGCGACGCACTGCACGCGCTAGCGCTTCAGACCGTCATTGCCGAAGGTGACTGAATCAAACGGCCCTACAAAACCCAGCAGGCAAAGAGGACAAAATGAGCGAAAACCCTATCTTTGATCGTATTCGTGAGGATATTTCGGAAAACGCCGTTGTCCTTTTCATGAAAGGTTCCCCCGTCTTTCCACAATGTGGCTTTTCTGCCACCGTCGTGGAAATTCTCTCGCGAATGCACGTAAAATTTAAGGGCATCGACGTGCTGTCCGATCCGGACCTTCGCGAAGGCATCAAGCAGTTCAGCGACTGGCCGACGGTCCCCCAGCTTTATGTAAAAGGCGAATTCGTCGGCGGCTGCGACATCCTCCGCGAAATGTATGAAAACGGCGAGCTTGCAAGCCATTTTCAGGAAAAGGGTGTTGAAGCAACCACCTGACCGGCCCAATTCGCGCCAAACAAAAAGGGCCGCCCAATGGGCGGCCCTTTTGCATGTCCGACGCCTTACACGACGTCAGCGCGAATAAAATTCCACCACAAGGTTCGGCTCCATCTGGACCGGGTATGGCACATCGCCAAGCGCCGGAACGCGAACAAATGTGCCCTTCATTTCCTTGTGATCCACATCGATATACTCCGGCACGTCCCGCTCTTGCGACTGCACCGCATCCAGAACGATGATTAATTCTCTGGATTTCTCCTTGATCTCAATGACGTCCCCTTCCTTTACCCGATAGGAGGGAATCGTCACACGCTGTCCGTTTACCCGAATATGACCGTGATTAACAAACTGCCGTGCCGCAAACACCGTCGGCACAAATTTCATTCGATAAACGATAATATCCAACCGGCGCTCTAGCAGGCCAATGAGACGCTCGCCTGTGTCGCCCTTTTGACGAACCGCTTCCTGATAGACGTTCCGGAACTGCCGTTCGCCGATATTGCCGTAATAGCCTTTCAGCTTTTGCTTCGCAGACAACTGCGTTCCAAAATCCGATACTCTCCGACGACGCTGGTTCGTCTGACCATGTTGGCCAGGACCGTACTCACGGCGATTTACGGGGCTTTTCGGGCGCCCCCAAAGATTGACGCCAAGACGCCGGTTAATTTTGTATTTCGACTGCAACCGTTTCGTCATAGAACCCTAAACGCCTTATATTTCCATGTTTTCCGGGCGGTTCCGCCCTGTAAGAGGCCGTACTATACGCATGCTCCCAGCCCTGTCAAACCGATTTCCCAATGCCTTAGCCCCGGGGCCGCTGCGCAAGGCACGAGACGATGCCGCGCAGGGTGCTAACTTCCCGATCCGTAAGCCCGGCCCGGGTGAAAATATTCCGAATATTTAGGACCATGCCGGACCGTTTTTCCGCAATTCTTAGAAAACCGCAGATGTCGAGCTCCCCTTCAAGATGCGCGAAAAAATCGAGCAGCGCCGCTTGTGTCGCCGGAAGGGTGCCTGTCCGAGAGGCCGAAACCGACGACGATGCCACATCATCCGGCGCAAGGCCGGCCTGAAACCACTCATAGCCAAGCAGAAGCACGGCCTGGGCAAGGTTCAGCGAAGAAAAGGCCGGATTTAGAGGCACGGCGATGATGGTCTTTGCAAGGGCGACATCTTCGTTGGTTAGGCCGGACCGCTCGGGCCCAAAGAGAAGGCCGACCTTCTCGCCCTTGTTCGCCACACTGCGCATGACGTTCGCCGCCACCCGCGGCGTCACCACAGGCTTTTCCATATCCCTGGTCCGCGTCGTCGTCGCGAAGACGTGGTGAAGGTCGGCGGTCGCTTCGGCCGTACTGGCATAAACGCGCGCCGCATCAAGAATGGCGTCGGCACCCGACGAAGCGGCGATGGTTTTCTCATTCAGCCACCCCGCCCGGGGGTTCACAAGGCGAAGCTCGCCAAGGCCACAATTCCCCATGGCTCGAACGGCGGTGCCGATATTTTCGCCGAGTTGCGCACCAACCAGCACGACAACGGGGCCTCCGGTTACCAGAATTTTCGTCGAATCGGTTCCCGCCATCACACTTTGGCGCCGTCACGAAGCAATTTATAGGTGATGCTGTCGTGAAGGGCATTGTAGGAAGCGTCGATCACATTCGTCGAGACGCCGACCGTCGTCCAATGCGCCCCCTTGGCGGCGCTTTCGATCATCACGCGCGTCTGGGCCTTGGTTCCAAAGTTCGAATCCAGAATGCGCACCTTGTAATCCACCAACACGATATTCTGCAACTGAGGATATGTCGGCGACAGCGCCTTGCAAAGCGCATTGTCCAACGCGTTTACCGGCCCGTTCCCTTCGGCCACGGTAAGGACATTCCTACCACCAACATCGACGCTGATTTTCGCTTCCGAGAGGGTGACCAACTCCTCCCGGGCGTTCCAGCGACGTTCATCAATCACCCGAAAATTAATCAGCCTGAAATATTCCGGCACACTATCAAGCGCGCGGCGCGCCAGCAGCTCGAAACTCGCCCCCGCGCTGTCATAGGAATAGCCCTCGAATTCCCGCGCCTTTATCTGCTCAACAAGCTGCGCCAGGCGTGGGTCGTCCGAATTCAGCTTAATCCCGATTTCCTTCAGCCGGGCCAAAAGGTTCGCTTTTCCCGCCTGATCCGAAATAACGACATGGCGACGATTGCCGACGCATTCCGGGTCAACATGTTCGTAGCTTTTGGGATCCTTGGCCACCGCCGAGACATGCAACCCCCCCTTATGGGCAAAGGCAGACTCCCCCACATAGGCCGCGTGATGGTTCGGAACCCGGTTCAGCCGGTCGTCGATCAAATGCGACAATTTAGTAAGCTGCTTCAAACCCTTGCTGCTAACGCCCGTCCGGTAGCCCATCTTCAACATCAGCGTCGGCAGTAGCGAGACGATGTTGGCATTCCCGCAACGCTCCCCAAGGCCGTTCATCGTGCCCTGAATCTGCCGCACACCGGCCCGCACCGCCGCCAGGCTGTTGGCAACCGCGTTTTCCGTGTCGTTGTGGCAATGGATTCCAAGATGGCTGCCCGGCACCGCCTCAACTACCTGGGAAAGAATCGACTCAATTTCGTGCGGCAATGCGCCGCCATTCGTGTCGCACAAAACCACCCAGCGTGCGCCCGCCTCATACGCCGCGCGCACACAGGCCAGCGCATAATCAGCGTCCGCCTTGTACCCATCAAAGAAATGCTCGGCGTCAAAAAGAACCTCTTCGACGCGTGTTTTCCCGTGCACCACGCTTTCACTGATCATGCGCAAATTTTCATCAAGGGTGGTTTCCAGGGCAATTTTGACGTGAAAATCCCAGGTCTTTCCAACCATGCAGACGGTTTGCGCGCCGCTTGAAAGAAGTGCTGCCAGGCCGGGATCGTTCTCGACGCTGCGCCCCGGACGCCGCGTCATGCCAAAAGCAGTGAAACGTGCGTGACGTAATTTCGGCGGGTTTGCGAAGAAACTGTCATCCGTCGGGTTCGCCCCCGGCCATCCCCCTTCAACGTAATCGATTCCAAGACGGTCCAACTCACAGGCAATCACCCCCTTGTCGCTGACATTAAAGTCAACGCCCATGGTTTGCTGCCCGTCGCGAAGGGTGCTGTCGTAGAAATAAATCCGTTTGTCGTCTTTTTTCTCGCGGCTCATCCCGCATGTCTCCAAATTGTCTTACCGGCCCGATCTTCAAGCAAGATCCCCTTTTCGGCAAGCGCGTCGCGAATACGATCGGCTTCCTTGAAGTCCTTTTCCAGGCGCGCCTTGTTCCGGAGGGCAATCTGACGTTCGATTTCCGCCTCGTCCAGATCAACGGCCCCCGCCGGCTGCCAGCGAAACCATGCCTCCGGGTCTTGCTGAAGCAGCCCCATCGCCGCCCCCGCCGCAAGCAGCGCCCCTTTTGCGCTGGCTTTTTCCGCCACCGTTTTGGCCTTGTTGATGGCGCTGGCCAGGCCGGCAAGGTTGCTCAACGCCATCGGCGTATGAAGGTCGTCAAGAAGCGGTGCCTCAATCACGTCTGGAACGGCCTCAAAGCCAGGTGCAATGGCTTCTACCTGACGAAGGGCCGTATAGAGCCGGTC
Source organism: Rhodospirillaceae bacterium (assembly GCA_002746255.1). Lineage (NCBI taxonomy): Bacteria > Pseudomonadati > Pseudomonadota > Alphaproteobacteria > Rhodospirillales > Rhodospirillaceae > Rhodospirillaceae bacterium. The sequence continues at coordinate 33,881 of NVWO01000015.1, forward strand.
CAGCTTCTCTCTCGCCTGGGAAAGCGTTTCCTCCGACCAGTTCAGGGGGTGGCGATAATGGGTCGAAAGCATGGCAAAACGAATGGCTTCGCCCGGGGCCTGCTGCAAAAGCGCACGCACTGTCAAAACATTGCCAAGGGATTTCGACATTTTCTCGCCGCCCACGGTGAGAAAACCATTGTGCACCCAATAACGCGCAAAGGGTTTGCCATCATGAGCACAGCAGCTCTGGGCGACTTCATTCTCATGATGGGGGAAAACGAGATCGCGGCCACCACCGTGGATGTCAAAAGTATCGCCAAGGTAGGCCCCGCTCATCGCCGAACATTCGATGTGCCAACCAGGCCGGCCGCGCCCCCATGGGCTGTCCCATCCGGGAATGTCCGGGTTGCTTGGTTTCCACAGCACAAAATCCGCCGCAACCCTCTTGTAAGGGGCCACCTCGACGCGTGCGCCGGCGATCAGTTCTTCCAGGTCCTTTCCCGAAAGCCGGCCATAATCCGGCATGCTACCCACTTCGAAAAGCACATGCCCATCGGCGACATAGGCATGGCCCTTTTCAATCAGGCATTCGATCATTGCAACCATCTCGGCGATATGTTCCGTCGCCCGTGGCTCTATGTCCGGGGGCAGCGCCGAAAGGGACGCCATGTCCTCGTGAAAGGCCTTGACCGTCCGCTCTGTCAGATCGCCGATCGTCTCTCCCTTTACGGCGGCGGCGGCGTTGATTTTGTCGTCTACGTCCGTGATGTTGCGAACGTAGGTCACGTCTGAAAAATGGCGCTTCAGCAGCCGATAGAGGATGTCGAAGACCAAAACCGGCCTGGCATTGCCGACATGGGCCCGGTCATAGACGGTGGGCCCGCAAACGTAGATGCCGACCTTGTCCGGGCGCAGGGAGGTAAAAACCTCCTTCTTGCGAGTAAGGGTGTTGTAGAGAACAAGTTCCATGGGTCGTCGCGAACGGCATCCTTCATGGCCAGATTGATCAGGCCGTCTGTCCCTGCAATCGGGCAACCGCCCGCTTTCTACCGATGATCGGTAACAGATTCTTCAATTCCGGTCCACGTTCGAACCCGGTAAGCGCCAGGCGAAGCGGATGGTAAAGCTGTTTCCCTTTCCGGTCGCTGGCTTGCTTCACCGCTTCCGTCCAAATTTTCCAGACGTCCGGCCCCCACGCCCCTTCCGGCAACAGCGCCGCCGCCAACCCGGCAAAAGCCGCGTCCTCGATAACCGGCGTGATTTCCCCATGGCAGACACGCCACCAATCCAAAACGTCCGAAAGGCGTTCAAGATTGCCGCGAACGGCAAGCCAGAAATCTTCATCCGCATCTTTTAGGCCCAGCGCGTCAAGACGCGCCTCCACGTCCGAAAAAGAAAAAAGATGAAGCAATTTTGCGTTCATATTTTTGAGTTCTTCCAGATCGAATTTTGGCGTTGCCCGCGCAAATTTTTGCAAATCAAAACTTTCCGCCAGAGCTTCAAGAGAAACCGAGGGTGCGACCAGGTTCGAACTTCCGATCAAAGCAAGCAGACTGTTCAACGCCATCGCCTCGAAAGGCTCTTCACGTAAATCTGCAACGGCCAGACTTTTATGGCGCTTGGAAAGCCCCTTTCCCTGGTGATCCGTCAATAGGGGAAAATGGGAAAATCGCGGCGGCTCGGCACCAAGGGCTTCGAATATCTGCATCTGTATGGCCGTGTTCGTCACATGATCTTCGCCGCGCAGAACGTCCGTGATCCCCATGTCAATGTCGTCAACTGCGGCCGGAAGGATAAAAAGCGGCGTCCCATCAGCACGAATCAAGACCGGGTCGCTCAGGTTTTTTGCGTCAAAGCGAACCTCACCGCGAACCCCGTCCACCCAGTGAATTTCCTGTTGGGCCAACTGGAATCGCCAATGGGGCCGGCGGCCTTCCATCTCAAGGCGCTGGCGTTCCGACGCGTCCAGACGCAACGCCGCGTGATCGTAAATTGGTGGTTTCCCTTGAGAAAGCAAGACCTTACGCTTTAATCCCAATTCTTCAGGGGTTTCGTAACAGGGGTAAAGCCGCCCTGCCACCTTCAACGTTTCGACCGCCGCCCCATAAAGATCAAGCCGTTCCGACTGGCGTGCCTCCACGTCCCATTCCAGGCCCAGCCAGCGAAGATCCTCACGCGCCGCAATCACATATTCCTCGCGGCTACGGTCAATGTCGGTGTCATCGAATCGCAGAATAAACTGCCCACCCGATTTGCGCGCAAGAAGCCAGTTGAGAAGCGCGACGCGGATATTGCCAACGTGCAACCGTCCGCTTGGGCTTGGCGCAAAGCGGGTTCGAACGCAAGACCGGGATGTGCTCATGCCAGCCCCTTGTAACGATTCGTAATCGGATAACGACGGTCGCGGCCAAAAGAACGGCTGGTGATCTTCACCCCAGGCGGCGCTTGACGGCGCTTGTATTCGGCAATGTCCAACATCTTCCAGACCCAGCTTACGGTTTTGCGATCATAACCACGGTCGGCAATCTCATCCACGGACATATCTTTTTCAATCAGGCAGGAAAGAATCGCATCAAGATCTTCGTAAGGCGGCAACGTATCCTGGTCGCACTGGTCCGGCTTCAACTCGGCGGAAGGTGCTTTCGTCAGAATGCGGTCCGGGATAACCATCCCCTTCGGCCCAAGCGCCCCTTCTGGAAAATTAGCATTTCGCCAGCGGCAACATTCATAGACCGTCGTTTTATAAACGTCCTTCAGGATCGCAAATCCACCCGCCATGTCACCATAAAGCGTCGCATAGCCAACGGACATTTCCGACTTGTTCCCGGTGCTGAGAACAAGACGGCCAAATTTGTTGCTGAGCGCCATCAGCGTCATGCCACGCGCACGCGCCTGAATGTTTTCCTCGGTCGCATCCGCATCCTGTCCGGCAAAAAGCTCTTTTAGCATCGCATCGAAAGCAGCCATCGCCGGTTCGATCGAAATCGTATCCAGACGCATGCCAAGATTGTCCGCAAGAATTTCGGCATCCTCAAGACTTGCCGGTGACGTGTAGGGGGAGGGCATGCGGATCCCATGCACGCGATCACCGCCGAGCGCATCCACGGCCAGGGCTGCGGTGAGGGCCGAATCAATGCCACCGGAAAGGCCGATCAGAACGCCGGGGAACCCGTTTTTCGTAACGTAGTCGCGAAGACCAAGCAGCAGCGCCTGATAGATTGCTTCCGTTCCGCTTGTTTCCCCTGCCATCGGCCCGGCTTCACAAATCCAGGCGCTTTTGTCTCGATGCCAGTGCGTAATCATGACCTCTTCACACCAATTGACCGCCCGGGCCGCAAGAGTGCGGTCATGGCCAATGACGAAGGAACCGCCGTCAAAAACAAGCTCATCCTGCCCGCCGACCTGGTTCGTATAAATTAACGGCAGGCCAGATTCGACGCTGCGCGCCACCGCAAAATTCAGACGCTGATCCGGCTTGTCGACTTCGAAGGGTGAACCGTTGAGAACGACGAGAATTTCCGCGCCGGATTCCACCAGACATTCCGTCACCTCCGAAGTCCACATGTCCTCGCACAGCATGATGCCAAGGCGCACGCCACGGAAATTCACCGGACCCGGCAACGGCCCGGAAGAAAAAATCCGCCGTTCGTCGAAAACGCCATAATTCGGCAAATCATGCTTGAACCGCGCATGGACCACCTTGCCGTCGTCCAGCAGAAGCGAGGCATTGTAAAGCGCGTCACCGTCGCGCCATGGAGCCCCAATCAGAAGGCCCGGCCCTGCCCCGCCCGTAAGTTCCGCCGCAAGCACATGCACCGCCTTTTCCGCCGCTTCCTGAAAAGAAGGTTTCAGCATCAGGTCTTCCGGCGGATAGCCGGTGACGACAAGCTCGCTGGAAATGACAAGATCAACCCCTTCCGCCGCGGCTTTACGATAGGCGTGACGAATTTTCTCCAGATTACCAGCCAAATCGCCGACGGTCGGGTTTAGCTGTATGAGGGCAATCCCAAGGTGATTGGTCATCAAATGGATGGCCTTATCCGCCGCTTTTGGTCAGGAGTCGGTGGCATGTCGCCCAGCGCGGTCCAGATGTCAGTGTCAGGAAATGGCGGAGATTTTCGCGGTAACGTTCCGCTCATTCTTCAAGGCCTCAGCAACAAGGAACGCCAGCTCAAGCCCCTGCGAAGCATTTAAACGCGGATCGCAATGGGTATGGTAGCGGTCGGCCAGGCGATCCTCGGTGATTTCCTGGGCCCCGCCAATGCATTCCGTTACGTCCTGGCCGGTCAATTCAAAGTGAATACCCCCGGCGTAGCTTCCTTCCGCTTGATGAATCGCGAAAAACGCCTTGATTTCTTTCAATATCCGGTCGAACGAACGGGTCTTGTAGCCATTTGACGCCTTCACCGTATTTGCGTGCATCGGATCGCAGGACCAGACGACCTTTTTTCCCTCGCGTTCAATGGCGCGAACAAGCGGCGGAAGGTGTTCGGCAATGCCTTCCGAGCCCATCCGGCTGATCAGCGTCAAACGCCCGGGCTCGTTGCCTGGGTTCAGGCGATCGGCCAGACGAAGAAGCGCGTCGGCATCAAGCGTCGGCCCAACTTTCAGGCCGATGGGGTTATGGACACCGCGCAGAAATTCGACATGCGCGCCGTCATCCTGGCGCGTCCGATCGCCGATCCACAGCATATGGGCGGAACAATCGTAACTGTCCCCGGTCGTGCTATCGACGCGCGTCAGCGCCGCCTCATAGCCAAGCAGCAAGGCTTCATGGGAGGTGTAGAAATTGGTCTGGCGAATTTCAGATGTCGTTTCCGACGTCAACCCGCAAGCCTCCATGAAGGCAAGCGTTTCGGTAAGACGCTCCACCAAATCCTGATATTTTTCGCCCTGTTTGCTTTCGCCAACGAAGCCCAGATTCCAGCGGTGCACCTGGTGCAAATCCGCATAACCGCCCTGAGCGAAGGCGCGCAACAGGTTCAGCGTGGCGGCGGCCTGGCTATAGGCCTGTAGCATGCGCTTTGGATCCGGGATCCGCTCCGCTTCCGTGAAACCCATGCCATTGACGATGTCGCCGCGATAGCAGGGCAACGTCACGCCGTCTTTGGTTTCGGTATCCGCCGAACGCGGCTTTGCAAACTGGCCGGCCATCCGCCCGACCTTCACGACGGGACAGGCCGCGCCGAAGGTAAGCACAACGGCCATCTGTAACAGCACGCGAAACGTATCGCGGATCTTATCGGCATTGAATTCGGCAAAACTTTCCGCGCAATCACCGCCCTGCAGCAGGAAAGCCCGGCCTTCCGCAACCTCGGCAAGTTCGGCGCGCAGGCGTCGTGCCTCGCCCGCGAAAACCAGCGGCGGGGCGTCGCGCAACGTCTTCTCGACGGTAGCGAGCGCTGCCTTGTCCGGGTAATCCGGCATCTGCCGGGCCGGCTTCTTGCGCCAGCTATCCGGCGACCAATTTCTTGCCATATCGTTTACCTCAAGACCGCTTCCAACCCGGTGATACGCCGGAATCCGCGTTTTTTCCAGTAAAAACCACGCTAGAACCGCGTGAAGCCCCCGGAATCCCTTAATTTTCTTCCTTTGGGTCGGAACGCGGCAGGCTTAGGGTCACGAATTCCTCGGCGGCCGTTGGATGGACGCCCATCGTCGCATCAAAATCCGCCTTCCGGGCCCCCGCCTTCAATGCGATGGCAAGCGCCTGGACGATTTCCGGCGCATCCTCTCCCACCATATGGCAGCCAAGCACCCGGTCGGTCGCGTGATCGACGACAAGCTTCACCATGGTTTTCGTCTCGCGCCCGGAAAGCGTGTGTTTCATTGGTCGGAATTTCGAAAAATAGACATCGATCGCGCCAAATTTTGCCCGCGCCGTGACTTCGTCATAGCCCACTGTGCCGATTGGCGGCTGGCTAAAGACAGCCGTCGGCACGTCCGCATGATCCGCCCTTTTCGGTTTGCCCCCATAAAACGTATCGGCAAAAGCCCGGGCTTCGGCAATCGCGACCGGCGTCAGGTTGAGGCGGTCTGTGCAGTCGCCAACGGCGTAAACACTGGAAAGCGACGTCTGGTTATCGGCATTCACTGAAATCGCGCCACCGGGTTCAAGGGCGATGCCAATTTCTTCAAGCCCGATGCCGGACGTGTTTGGAATGCGCCCGGTTGCGTACATCACCAGATCAACGTCGAGGATTTCCTCCCCCGCGCCCTTCGTCGCCACATGAAGCGCGACATGCCCGTTTTTCTTCTCGATGCGTTGAACCTGGCTATTCGCTCGAATTTCAATGCCGGAATTTTCCATTTCCTCGGTCAGCGCCGCGCGAACATCCCCATCAAAGCCGCGCAAGATCTGCTCACCCCGGATGATCTCGATCACCGCCACCCCAAGGCGGTCAAAAATACCGGCGAATTCGACAGCAATATAGCCGCCACCGACAATCGCCATGCGGGCGGGCAGCTTTGTCAGATCAAGGGCCTCGTTCGAGGTGATCGCGTGTTCGATGCCGGGGATGTCGGGGAGGCTTGGCCAGGAACCGGTTGCGACCAGAATTTTTTCCGCTGTCACAGATTTTCCGCCGATTTCCACCCGATGCGCATCGACAAGCCGGGCGCGCCCTTCAAGAAGGGTGACGCCGGCATCCTCCAGCATCCGAAGGTAAATGCCGTTTAACCGGTCAAGCTCGCGATCCTTGTTCGCAATCAGTTTTTCCCAGTCAAAATCCCGGGCACCCACCTGCCAGCCAAAACCGGCGGCATCTTCAAACGCATCGCGAAAATGCGCGCCATAGACAAGAAGCTTTTTGGGGATGCATCCCCTAAGCACACAGGTGCCGCCGACGCGGCCCTCCTCGCAAATGGCGGTCTTTGCGCCATAGCCTGCCGCGCGGCGCGTACCCGCAACGCCGCCGGAACCGGCACCGATTGTCAGAAGATTAAAATCAAAGCCTGCCATGCTGTCGCTTTATTCCACCGTCACGCTTTTGGCCAGATTGCGCGGCTGATCGACATCCGTGCCCTTGAGAACGGCAACATGATAGGCAAGCAACTGCACCGGAATGGCGTAAAGGATCGGGGCGACAAATGGATCGACCTCTGGCAGCGCCACGGTGGCGGCGGCCACCCTGCCAAGGCGTGCAACACCTGCATCATCGCTTAGAAAAATGACATGCCCGCCGCGCGTAATCACCTCCTGCATATTTGAAGCGGTCTTATCGAACAGAGGGTCGCTTGGCGCAATCACGATAATCGGCATCCCGGCGTCGATAAGCGCGATGGGTCCATGCTTCATTTCACCCGCCGCGTAACCCTCGGCATGGATGTAGGAAATTTCCTTGAGCTTCAGGGCGCCTTCAAGAGCGATCGGATAGCTTGTGCCACGGCCAAGATAAAGAACGTCAGGAACGCCCGAAATTTCGCCCGCAATTTCTTTTAAACGCTCGTCATGATTTAAGACTTCGACGGCGCGCGATGGCACTTCGATCAGCGCCGTCAAAAGCCTGGCTTCGGCATCATGATCGATGGTGCCCCGAGCCCGGGCCATGGCGATGGCAAGGCAGGCAAGCACCGTTAATTGCGTTGTAAAAGCCTTCGTCGAGGCGACCCCGATTTCCGGCCCGGCATAGGTGAGCAACGCCGCCTCGGCCTCACGGGCAAGGGAACTTTCAAGAACGTTGACGAGGGCAAGCGTGTGCTGCGCCTGCGTTTTTGCATAACGCAACGCCGCCAGCGTGTCCGCCGTCTCGCCGGATTGCGAAATGAAAAGCGCCAACCCGCCTTCCGGCATAACGGCATTGCGATAGCGGAATTCGGAAGCGATATCGACCTCGACGGGAAGGCCCGCGATGCTTTCCAGCCAATATTTTGCAACCATGGCAGCGTAATAAGACGTGCCGCAGGCAATCAGCGTTACCTTCGAAATCTCCGCCAGGTCAAACGGCAGATCGGGAAGGCAGACCGTCCGCGTAACCRGGTTCARAAGGGCGTGCAGCGTGTCGCCAATGACGGCGGGCTGCTCAAAAATTTCCTTCAACATGAAGTGGGGGAAATTCCCTTTGCCTTCGAGCGCACCGGAGGCGGAGCTTTTCTCGACCCTGCGGACGACGACGGCGCCCGTCTCGTCATGGATCACGACCCCATCGGGAGAGAGAACCGCAAAATCCCCTTCCTCAAGATAGGTGATCTTCTGGGTAAGCGATGCCAGGGCAAGGGCGTCCGAGCCGAGATACATCTCGCCATCGCCATACCCAATGGCCAGAGGGCTGCCCCGGCGCGCGCCAATCATCAGGGAAGATTCCCCCGCAAAGATCACGCCAAGGGCAAAAGCGCCTTCCAGGCGGGCAAGCGTCTTTGCCGTCGCCGCCTCGGGGTCCAAGCCGGTGTCCAGATAATGGGCAATCAGGTGAACGATGACTTCCGTGTCGGTGTCCGTCTCGAAGCAGACGCCAAAGCCCGCCAGTTCGTCCCGCAACGTCTGAAAGTTTTCGATGATTCCGTTATGGACGACGGCGACCTTTTCGCAGGCATGGGGGTGCGCGTTGATTTCATTGGGGATGCCATGGGTCGCCCAACGCGTATGACCGATACCGGTTTTTCCGGAGATTGGCTCTTTCGCAACACGGCTTTCCAGATTAACGATGCGCCCTTCAGCCCGGCGACGTTCGATACGGCCATCGACAAGGGTCGCAATGCCGGCCGAATCATAGCCCCGATATTCAAGCCGCCTGAGCCCGTCCAACAGAAGGGGCGCAACTGCCTCCTTGCCGATAATGCCGATAATTCCACACATGTTTCGGCGATCAGCCCTTCGTTTTCTTTTTACGGCCAGCCGTATTACGGTCAGCCGCATTACGGCCAGCCGTATTTTTCGCACGGTGGCGGCGGGCCCAGCCCTTGATCTCTTTTCCTGCCGCGCGCGTCAATGCCAGCGCATCCCGGGAAACGTTTTTCGTAATCACGCTACCCGCGCCAACAATAGCCCCATCCCCAATGGTAACCGGCGCAACGAGGGATGTGTTCGAACCGATAAAGGCGTCTTTCCCAATCACCGTCTCTGACTTCGTAAAGCCGTCGTAATTGCACGTGATTGTCCCGGCACCGACATTCGCGCCCGAACCAATCCGGGCATCGCCGATATAGGCCAAATGGTTTGCCTTCGCGCCAGCGCCGATTTTTGCCTTTTTCACTTCGACAAAATTGCCGATATGCGCGCCCTCGCCAAGGTCTGCCCCCGGCCGCAGACGGGCAAAGGGGCCAACAATGGCACCCTTGCCGATACGCGCCCCTTCGATATGTGAAAACGCGCGGATAACGGCACCATCGGCCACCCGAACGCCAGGCCCAAAGAAAACATTCGGGCCAATGGTGATGTCCCGGCCAAGCTTTGTATCGAAGCTGAACCAGACCGTCGTCGGATCAAGAAGCGTGACCCCTTTGGCCATTGCCACCGCCCGACGCTCAAGCTGAAAAAGCGCCTCAGCCTCGGCCAGATCGGCGCGATCATTGATGCCAAGAAGCTCGCCCGCGTCCCCTTCCACACAGGCGCAGGAAAGCCCTTCTTTGCGGGCAATCGCGACCAGATCGGTCAGATAAAACTCGCCTTTCACGCTGCTTTTTTTGACGCGGCTCAACAGGCGGAACAAATGCTTGCCATCGACCACCATGACGCCGGAATTGCAAAGTAGAATCTTGCGGGTTTTTTCATCGGCTTCCCGATATTCGACAATGGCTTCCAGCGTGCCGCGCGCATCCGTGACAAGGCGGCCATATTCCCCCGGATCTGCCGGACGCATGCCCAGAACAACAACGGCGGGCTTCGACTTTGCCCGCCTGCGCGCAAGCAGTTTCCGCAACGTGGCGGGCGTAAGAAAGGGCGTGTCGCCAAAAAGGATCAGAACGTCGCCGGTAAAACCGGACAACCGCTTTTTCGCCGCGCGAACGGCATCCCCCGTCCCGGCCTGGGTCTTTTGAACTACGGTAGGCCATGGCGCGACCGCGTCAGCAACCGCCTTCATGTCCGGCCCGATGACGACGACCCCTAAATCCGGTTTTAGTGCTTTTGCCGCAGCCAGCGCGTAGCCGATCAAGGGCTGCCCCCCCAGGGGGTGTAGCACCTTGGGAAGGGCCGATTGCATCCGGGTGCCTTTCCCGGCGGCGAGGATAAGAATTGCGGTTTTTTGTCTGGCCATCGTTCCGCACGTAATAGGGGAGGGCGTTTTCTTGTGTCTGCTTATGAAAGCTTGTCATAAAGCCCTCACCACGTCCAAAGCAAGATTTCCATTCCAGGCAACCGGCAATATGAGGTCCGCCTGGCGGGGCCAGGCCGCGATGAATTCCCGGTCACCATGCGTCACCCGCCTTGACAGGTGAAAACCGGGCCCCTTATATCGCGGTTTCGCATCATGGGGCGCTTAGCTCAGCGGGAGAGCACTGCCTTCACACGGCAGGGGTCACTGGTTCAATCCCAGTAGCGCCCACCATGAAATCCCACGAAATCAATTGCTTGGCTATGAAACACGCAACGGCCCGTGGTTCTTTTGAA
>NVWO01000016.1 GCA_002746255.1 Rhodospirillaceae bacterium
CGTCATGGCGGTGTTCTCCCATGAGTGAAATGGGGGCGTGGCCGTCCGGACGTTTGCCTGTGGTAAGGTTGCGGTCTTGCCCAAGCATGGCTTTAAAAGTGGGTGTATTATCCGCTAGGGCATCCGTTGTGGCGGCGGCCAGCCCAATCGCGAGGCTTCCCGCCCAAATTAGAGCAGTCCTTTTCATTGCAAAAACTCCTGTACCAGCCGCGACGGTTTATCGGCGGGGCCGGATTAAATTTCGGGTGTTTTGAAGATCAGAAAAGGAAGGAGGGTGGGGCGCGGCTTGGGGGCAGGCCGGTGCGAAGGCTATCCGCGGCCCGTTTGTCGACAGATGCGCTCGGCAAGGCCGTGGCCATCGGAAGGATGGGTGTTTCGATGTCGGGTGCAAGGTCAAGTGGCAGATGCCCAAGGGAGCAACAAAGCGTACAGGGCGGCAGGCCATCCCTGGCTGGTGAGGTTGGCGTTTCGCCAGCATCTTTGCGAAAGCCGGTGGCGGAACAGATTTCCTGGAGCGCAAGGGCCAGCCCGTCTGCGTCATTGGCTTTTGCAAACGTCGATCCAAGCGTCGCATGGGCGGTGCCCAGAACGACAAACCAAGCCATGCTGGCCAGGGCAAGGGTGCCGCCAAATTTAAGGAAGTTCACGCGTCGCAGATCAAAATCCCCCTTCACGGGATGGATAGCTCAAAGCATCGGGTGGTGCAAGTTGCCCCTCCAAGGGTGCGGCATGATAATACCGCATAGCTATCCCTCTCATATGTAATGAAATTTCGTTGACAGCGAAGATTTTGATGGCATAATCCGCGCCCACGCATGAGGCGGAAGGCTCCAGAACATTCTTGAAGCCGGAACGCTCTGGGTACGGGTTGGGATTAAGGAAAATCATGAAAACCTATTCGGCAAAGGCAAGTGACGTAAACAGGAAATGGGTCGTGGTCGATGCCGAAGGCGTCGTTCTCGGTCGTCTTGCCAGTGTGCTTGCCAATCGACTTCGCGGCAAGCACAAGCCAATCTTCACACCGCATGTCGATTGCGGCGACAATGTCGTCGTGATCAATGCCGAAAAGGTGAAGCTTACCGGGCGCAAGCGCGATGGCGAACGCTTCTACTGGCATACCGGGTATCCCGGTGGCATCAAGAGCCGTACTTTTGCCGAACGCCTTGCAGGCAAGCGTCCAGAACGCGTCCTTATGAAAGCTGTCGAGCGAATGATCCCGAAAGGGCCGCTTGGGCGGGCGCAGATGAAGAAGCTGTACGTTTATGCGGGTGATACGCACCCACATGAGGCGCAGAAGCCAGAGACGCTTGACGTAGGTGCCATGAACATCAAGAACAAAAGGGCGTAACGCGTAATGTCAGAGGAAAAAAAAACCCTTGAGGATTTGGCCGAGCTTACCGCCGGTGACGTGACGCTACCGGATGTGGCGGGTGCATCGGACGCATCGGACATGCCGGTTTCCACCGCGCCCGTTTACGTGCAGAAACTGGACGCGCAGGGCAGGGCCTATGCGACGGGCAAGCGGAAGGACGCGGTTGCCCGGGTCTGGTTGAAGCCGGGGTCTGGAAAAATTCTGGTGAACGGAAGAGAACTGGAAAAATATTTTGCCCGTCCGGTGCTGCGGATGATTGTTCATCAGCCCTTCGTTGCTTCAAACCGGGTGGATAATTATGACATCAACTGCACGGTAAAGGGCGGGGGCCTTTCCGGTCAGGCCGGTGCCGTCCGCCATGGCATCAGCCGGGCGCTGACCTTCTACGACCCGGCGCTTCGCCCGGTGTTGAAGAAGGGCGGTTACCTGACCCGCGATAGCCGCACGGTCGAACGCAAGAAATACGGCCGACGCAAGGCACGTCGCAGCTTCCAGTTCTCGAAGCGCTAATTCCAGAGGAACCTTCTTTTTTCAAGGGGACGCCTCACGGGGGCGTCCCTTTTGTTATAGACTGTGGCAAGCGGAGGCATGCCATGAGCAAACACGCAAAAGCGATACGCATCGCCATCCTTGGCGCCAGTGGTTACACCGGTGCCGAGTTGCTGCGCATACTTGTCCGCCATCCCAGGGTGGCGATTGCCGCTCTGACAGCCGATCGGCGGGCGGGACAGGCGATTGAGTCCGTTTTCCCGCATCTGCGGGGTCTGGGGCTTCCCCAACTTGTTCGGATCGAAGAAGTGGACTTCTCCGATATTAACGTTGTTTTCTGCTGTCTTCCCCATGGCGCGACTCAAGCCACCGTGGCGGCCTTGCCAGAGCATCTGAAAATTATCGACCTTTCCGCCGATTTCCGGCTCGCCGATACGGCTGCTTACGCAGAATGGTATGGCAAGTCGCACCAGGCGACGGCGTTGCAGAAGGAGGCCGTCTACGGGCTGCCGGAGCTTGCCCGCGAGGCGATTGCCAAGGCGCGGCTTATCGCCTGTCCGGGCTGTTATCCGACATCTGCTTTATTGCCGCTGGTACCGCTTTTGGAGGCGGGCCTGATTTTGGCCGAGGACATTGTTATCGATTCGAAATCCGGCGTGACCGGGGCCGGTCGTTCCCCCAAAGAGGAAGGCCTTTACGCCGAAGTGGCGGAAGGCATCCACGCCTATGGCGTCGGGCGGCATCGGCACGCCCCGGAGATCGAACAAGGTCTCAGCCGAGCTGTGGGCGTGGGCGTGATCGTTTCCTTCACGCCGCATCTGGTGCCGATGAACCGGGGCATCCTTTCGACGATCTATGTGCGGCTTGCAAAAAATGCGGACGCGGGTGGCCTTCGGGCGGCATTGGCGGCACGTTACGAAAAAGAGGCCTTTGTTCAAGTCGTTCCGGACGGCGTTTTGCCGGCAACCCAGCATGTGCGGGGATCGAATGTCTGTCGGATCGGTATTTTTCCGGACCGTCAACCGGGTCGGGCGATCCTTGTTTCGACCCTGGACAATCTGGTCAAGGGGGCTTCCGGTCAGGCGGTGCAGAATTTTAATCTGCTTTTCGGGGTTTTGGAAAGCACCGGTCTTGAGCAGGCGCCCCTTTTCCCATAATCGCCTGACATCAGGATGTTTTTGCAAGGATGTTTTTGCAGTGACCGGATTTGTGTTGTCCTATCGCGATCGCCTGCCGAAAATTGCCGGTGATGTGTTCATTGCGCCGACGGCATCGGTCATTGGCAATGTCGAGATCGGTTCACGTTCCAGCATCTGGTTCGGCACAGTGGTTCGCGGCGATGTCAACGAAATCCGCATTGGTGATAACACGAATATTCAGGACAACAGCGTCATCCATGTGACGCGCAACGGCCTTGGAACCTATATCGGTTCCGGCGTTACCGTTGGGCATATGGCCATCCTGCACGCCTGTACGCTGGAAGACGGTAGTTTTGTTGGCATGGGGGCAAAGCTGCTGGATGGCGTCATTGTTGAAACCGACGCAATGGTGGCAGCCGGCGCCCTCGTGACGATGGGAAAGCGCGTGAAGCGGGGCGAATTATGGGCAGGCAGTCCAGCGCGCTGTCTCCGCCGGTTAACCCCGGAGGAGATCTGCTCCTTTCCTGATACGAACGCCCATTACGCTAAACTTGCAGCGGAATATCTAACGGCGCTCAAGAAATAATCAATCAGATTTCGCGCACCTTCGCATAACTGCCGGGGGCCGGTTCGATGGCTTTTAATGCGCCCGAGCCAACTTTCCGCGCCGGCACTTTCTTGCCACCCTTCTTCGCCAGCCATTTTCCCCAGTCCGTCCACCAGGAACCGTCCGTTGCGGCGGCATTTTCCAGCCACGCGTCTGGCGAATTCGGGTTCTTATCCGCCGTCCAGAAATTGTACTTCTTCTTTTTTGGCGGGTTGACGACTCCGGCGACATGGCCGGAAGCGGAAAGGACAAAACGGACGGGGCCACGATAAAGCTGCGTCGCGGCGTACGTCGATTTCCAGGGCGCGATGTGGTCTTCCCGGCAGGCAAGAATGTAGGTTGGAACCTCGATCTTGCGAAGGTCGATCGGGACGCCATCGAAGGTGAGGCCGCCCGGTTCGATAAGCTTGTTTTCCAGATACATGCGGCGAAGATAAAAACTGTGCATTGCTGCCGGCATGCGCGTCGAATCAGAATTCCAGAAAAGAAGGTCGAAAGGGAAAGGGTCCTTGCCCAAGAGGTAATTGTTGACGACGAAAGACCAGATGAGATCGTTGGCGCGCAGCCTGTTGAAGATTGCGGCCATTTCGTGCCCTTCCAGATAGCCGCGTTTTTCCATTTTCTGTTCGAGGTCGGCAAGTTGTGCCTCGTCGATAAAGACGGAAAGTTCACCCGCATCTTCGAAATCAACCATCGCCGTGAGAAAGGTGGCGCTGTGGACGCGTGTGTCCTTTTTTACAGCCAAATAGGCGAGGGTTGTGGCCAGCAGGGTGCCACCGATGCAATAGCCAAGAACATTGATCGCGTCTTCGCCCGTCGCTTTTTGGATCGCGTCGAGTGCCGCCAGCGGGCCTTCATGCATGTAATCTTCGAAGGTTTTTTTGGCCAGGGTTGCATCCGGGTTCACCCAGGAAATGATAAAGACGGTATGCCCCTGGTCGAGGGCCCAACGGACGAAAGAATTCTTCTCGCTCAGGTCCAGGATGTAATATTTGTTGATCCAGGGCGGAATCATCAAAAGAGGGCGCTTGTACACGTTCTCGGTCGTCGGCGTGAATTGCAGCAATTGCATCAGGTCGTTCTGATAGATGACCTCGCCTTTCGTGGTGGCAATGGTTTCACCAAGTTTGAAAGCTTCCGGGTCCGTTTGCGTGATGCGAAGCTGGCCTTCACCTCTTTCAAGGTCGTTCAGCAGGTTTTGCAGGCCGTTCACAAGGTTTTCGCCGCCGCTTTCAGCGGTTGCGCGCAGAACTTCCGGATTCGTGAGTGCAAAATTGCTTGGCGCGATCGCGTCGACGAACTGGCGCGTATAGAAATCGACCATCCGTACCGTGCCCTCGTCCATATTTTCGAGGTTTTCTGTGTGGGACTGCATCCAGCCCGCCATCAGCAGATAGGACTGCTTGATGTAGGAAAAAAGCGGATTGTCGTCCCATTCGGGGTCTTTGAAACGGCGATCGCCTGCCTGCGGCTGGATGACCGGGGGCGATTTTGTCCCCATGGCATGGTTGGCGGTGTGCTGCCAAAGCGCCAGGTGATCTTGCCAGAGCTTCATTTGGGCCGCAAATGCCTTTTCCGGATTGGTCATCATCTGTTGCGTCATTTCCAGGAAGGCGGCACCGAGGGCAGGGGGCAGGGAGGACCCCTTTTTGTCTTCCGCCATTTGCTGGGTAAGGAAATTCTGGACAATCTTCTGGCTCTTTTCGGCAATCTTGGTCAGATTCTTTGAAAATTTATCAAAATCCTTGGTTTCCGTGGTGGAGTTCGGTTGATCGTTCATTGCTGATTCCCTTATGATTTACCGGGCGTTGGGCCAAGAGGCCCATTTCCCCAAAAATGTTGTAGAACGTGACTGCAAGACGGACGTCTATTCGCCAAGGGGGACACCTCCATTCATGGAGAAATATTTACCAGATTACAAGTGCCGCTCCATGCATGCGGCCTGTGCTTTTTTCTCGCGCTTTGCGTTGCTGGCAGCTCTTTTTGCCTTTGCCGGCTGTAGCCAGGTCCCGGACGCGGTCAATCCGGTCGAATGGTACAAGGGGGCTAGCGGCTGGTTCAGTGACGATGACCCGGCTTACGCAGGCCAGGCGCCCGGCGTGCTGGACCCGGCCCTTGAGCGCGAGGCGCGCCGCGCCGGAGACGAGGCCTTCCCGAATTTGAGCGAGGTGCCAGAGAGGCCCCCGGCTTACGATCCGGAAGACGCTACTGAAATCACGGAAGGTCTGGTCGCGGACCGCGCCCACGCCAAATATTCCGACGAGACGATCCGTTTTCAGTCCGAATCAGGCCGGACGATTTCAATGCAGGCTCCGGCGCCGCGAAGAGTCGTAGACGCGCCCCCGCCATTGGCGGCACCGCGTTCGCCCGTGGATTTGGCTGGTGAACTTTCAGAGCCGCGCGCCATTCCCGGGGCCACGCCGCAGCGGCTTGATTCACAGGCACCGGCGATGCGCGTGATGACGCCGCCGCCGCCGCCGGTGCTTTCGGAGGTCTCCAGGCTTGCCACATCTCAGCCTGTTGCACGCAATGCCGCGCCGCCAGCTGTGTTTTCGCGTCGCCTGCCGATTGCGTCCCCGCCACCTGTCGCTGCGGCGCTTCGCATTCCGGCATCTGATATTGTGCCGTCTTTGTCCTATTTTCCACCGGGCGCGCCGCAGCTAAATCAGACGATGCATCAGAATTTTGCGCAATCTGGGGCCAGTGCGTTGCCGGCAAATTTTCAGTCGCCTATGGTGCCGTCGGCGTTGACTCTGGAAAGCAGTGCAACGCCCCCTGCGACAGACAGGACGTTGCCGGTCCAGAAGCGCTTGATTACAGAGAGCATGGCGGCTAGCGACGCGCCACATGCCCTGGCCGAGTTCGATCCGAGTGCC
Source organism: Rhodospirillaceae bacterium (assembly GCA_002746255.1). NCBI lineage: Bacteria > Pseudomonadati > Pseudomonadota > Alphaproteobacteria > Rhodospirillales > Rhodospirillaceae > Rhodospirillaceae bacterium. The sequence goes on from NVWO01000016.1 coordinate 6,484, forward strand.
CTTGGCATGTCGATTCGCGTGGCGACGGTCTATTTCAGCGTTGGGGCAACATCGCTTGATAAGAAGGGTCGGCAGATTCTGAGGGACGTTGTTGGGATGTTCCGGCAAAAGGGGACATCGATACGCGTCATCGGCCATGCAAGCAGTCGCACACGGGATCTTGATCCAATGGTGCACAAGCTGGCGAATTTTAACATTTCCGTTGATCGCGCAAATGCGGTTGCCAAGGGGCTGATGAGACTTGGCATTGCGCCGAAGCAACTTTTCGTTGGTGCCCAATCGGACAGCGAACCGATTTACTTCGAGGTGATGCCCTCGGGTGAGGCAGGCAACCGGCGGGCGGAAATTTATATCGATTATTAGGCTTGGGTCGCGTGGCAGCCGTTTTGCCTGCCTAAAAGTCCGGGATCGGACGCGGTAAGTATTGAATGGAAAACGAGCAGGAATTTCATCGAATTCGGCGGCTTCCGCCCTATGTGTTCGCCGAAGTGAACGCGATGAAGGCGCGCGCGCGCGCCGCTGGCGAGGACATTATTGATTTTGGCATGGGCAATCCCGATCGTCCGACCCCGCCCCACATTGTGGCGAAGCTGATTGAAGCCGTTCAAGACCCAAAGACTCACCGTTATTCGAATTCGCGCGGAATTCCAGGGCTGCGCCGGGCAATTGCGAGTTATTACGGGCGGCGCTTCGGCGTTTCCGTTGATCCGGAAACGGAAACGATCGTCACCCTTGGTTCGAAGGAAGGGCTTGCGAATCTTGCCCAGGCGATCACATCGCCAGGCGACAGCGTGCTTGTGCCAAATCCAAGCTATCCGATCCATCCATATGGCTTCATCATTGCCGGGGCGGCGATCCGGCACATTCCCCTGGGGCCGGATATCGGCGCGTTTATAAAAGGGATCGAGCGGTCCTTCCGGCGTAGCGTTCCGCCGCCGACGGCCCTTGTGCTTAATTTTCCGGCGAATCCGACCACCCAGGTGGTCGATCTTGATTTCTATGGCGAAGTTGTCGAGTTTTGCCGACGTCACCAGATTTACATTCTGTCGGACCTGGCTTATGCGGAGATCTATTTCGAGTCGGGGCCGCCGCCTTCGATATTGCAGATACCCGGTGCCAAGGAAATTGCGGTCGAATTTACCTCGCTCAGCAAGACGTACAACATGCCTGGCTGGCGCATTGGCTTTGCCACCGGCAACCGGCGGCTGATTGCGGCGCTTACGCGTATTAAGTCCTATATCGACTATGGGGCCTTTACGCCGATCCAGGTGGCGGCCGTGGCGGCGTTGAATGGTCCCCAGGACTGCGTCGCGGAAATCCGCGCCACCTACCGCAAGCGCCGCAACGTGTTGGTGGAGGGCATGGCGAACATGGGCTGGAACGTGCCATTGCCGCCGGCCACGATGTTCGTCTGGGCACCGTTGCCGGATGTTTATGCCGATTTGGGCTCGCTCGCATTCTCAAAACTGCTGCTTCAGGAAGCGAATGTGGCCGTTTCTCCGGGCCTTGGTTTCGGCGAATATGGCGAAGGGCATGTGCGTTTTGGGCTTGTTGAAAATGAACATCGTTCCCGACAAGCTTTAAGGAATATCAAGACGTTCCTATCATCTTCTGATAAAATACTTGAGCGACTTGAAGGAAGGGCGGCAGCATCTTGAGCACCCCGTTGAAAGTGGCGATTGCCGGGCTTGGCACGGTTGGCGCCGGTACGTTTCGCGCGTTGCAGGTCCATGGGGACCTGCTTGCCGAGCGCTGCGGTCGCCCATTTGCCATCGTTGCCGTTTCCGCGCGTGATCGCAGCCGTGATCGGGGGCTCAATCTGAAGAACGTGTCGTGGTTCGATGACCCGGTCCAGATGGCTGCCGAGGCCAAAGCAGACGTCGTCGTTGAACTGATCGGTGGTGCCGACGGCATTGCGAAGCAGATCTGCGAGACGGCCATTGCCCATGGTCGCCATGTCGTCACTGCGAACAAGGCGCTGTTGGCTCATCACGGCCTGTCTCTTGCCCGCCTGGCAGAGGCGAAAGGCGTCGTGCTGGCCTATGAGGCTGCCGTTGCGGGCGGCATTCCCATCATCAAAGCGCTGCGCGAGGGGCTTGTGGGCAACCGTCTGCATGGCGTCTATGGCATCCTGAATGGAACCTGCAATTTCATCCTGACGGAAATGCGGCGTTCGGGCCGGGAGTTCGACGACGTGCTAAAGGAAGCGCAGGCATTTGGCTATGCGGAAGCGGACCCTTCCTTCGATGTCGATGGGGTGGATGCCGCGCACAAGCTTTCCATCCTGGCCGCCGTAGCCTTTGGCTGCGAGCTGGATTTCGAGGGCGTTTATACGGAAGGCATTCGCCACATCTCGGCGCTGGATATCGGCTATGCCGAAGAGCTTGGCTATCGGATCAAGCTTCTGGGCATGGCGCGGCTGACGGACGACGGGCTTGAACAGCATGTGCACCCGTGCATGGTGCCGCTTTCGGCGTCCATCGCCTATGTCGAGGGCGTCGACAACGCCATCGTTGCCGATGGGGATTTTATTGAAAGCGCCATGTTCGAAGGCCGCGGTGCGGGTGCCGGGCCGACGGCGTCGGCGATTGTCGCCGACCTTTCCGACATTGCACGCGGGACACGTCTTCCGACCTTTTCCGTTCCGGTTGAAAAGCTTGCGAAGATTCCATCCGCGCCGATGACCCGCCACAAGGGCCCCTATTACGTGCGCCTGATGCTTGTCGACCGTCCCGGTGTGATTGCCGATGTGACGGCGATTTTGCGTGACGAGAACGTGTCGATGGAATCGATGCTGCAACGCCAGAGGGCACCTGGAGAGCCGGTGCCGGTTGTGTTGACGACCCACGGGACGCGCGAGGCGGCAATGCGCCAAGCGTTGGAAAAAATCGCCTGCCTGGATACGGTTGTCGAACCTCCCCGAATGATTCGAATAATTACATTAAGTGACGCACCCGAATAAACGAACGGATAGAGGCACGAATGAAAAACAAAGGAACGATGGATCGCAATCTTGCGCTTGAGGTGGTTCGTGTGACGGAAGCGGCGGCCTTATCCGCCTCGTTGTTGATGGGGCGGGGGGATGAAAAGGCGGCGGATCAGGCGGCGGTTGATGCAATGCGCAATGCGCTGAACAGCATGGCGATCACAGGCACCGTGGTGATTGGCGAGGGTGAGCGCGACGAAGCGCCGATGCTCTACATCGGCGAGGAAGTCGGCTTGGGGAACGGGCCCAAGATTGACGTGGCGCTTGACCCTCTGGAAGGTACGACGATTACCGCGAAGGGTGGCCAAAATGCACTTGCCGTGATTGCCATGGCCGAGGATGGCGGCTTTCTGAACGCGCCGGACGTGTACATGGACAAGATCGCCGTTGGTCGGGGCTTGCCGGAAGGCGTCGTCGATTTGGATGCCAGTCCGAAGGAAAATTTAAAGGCCCTTGCCAAAGCAAAGGGCGTGGCGGTTTCCGATCTTGTCGTTTGCGTGCTCGACCGGCCCCGGCATCGCGAGTTGATTGTAAATATTCGCGATGCTGGCGCACGCATCATGCTGATTTCCGATGGCGATGTCAGTGGGGTGATTGCGACGACAACGACCGACAGCGGCGTTGACATCTATATGGGAACGGGGGGCGCGCCGGAAGGCGTGCTGGCCGCTGCAGCACTTCGCTGCATTGGCGGGCAAATGCAGGGGCGACTGCTGTTTCGCAACGCCGATGAGAGCGGCCGCGCTAGCAAATTCGGCATCACGGATTTCGACCGTAAATATACCCTGGAGGAACTGGCCCATGGCGACGTCATGTTTGCAGCAACCGGGGTGACGGACGGGACGATGCTCAAAGGGGTGCGCCGGTTTGCCGGTGGCGCACAGACCCACTCAATCGTCATGCGCTCGAAAACGGGGACAGTGCGTTTGATTGAGGCACGGCACAATTTCAATCGTAAATCCGGTTTCCAGCCGATGGACCACTAAGCTTGGCGCGATGGTAGAGCCCCCTTCGGGCGAAAACTTCCTCGATGTGGCGAGTTCCCTTTCGGGAAAGCGCTGGCGCGCGCGCGCCAGCGACGCACGGATCGGCATGGCGTTGGCGCAGCGCCTGGAATTGCCGGAAATTCTTGGCCGGGTTCTTACCGCGCGTGGCGTTTCTCTCGAAGAGGCCGACGCCTTTCTGGAACCGACCTTGCGGAAATTGCTGCCCAACCCTTCGCATTTAAAAGACATGGATGTTGCCGCCGCCCGTCTTGCGGACGCCATCCGCAATGGTGAGGCCGTCGCCGTCTTTGGCGATTACGATGTCGATGGGGCCACGTCCTCGGCTCTTCTTGAACGGTTCTTCCGCAGCCTGGGGGCGTCCCTTCGGGTCTATATCCCGGACCGGCGGAAGGAGGGCTATGGGCCGACAGCGGCAGCGTTGCAGAAGCTTCGCAACGAAGGTGCCAGTCTTGTTGTCACCGTTGATTGCGGTGCAACGGCGTTTTCGGCCCTCGAAGCGGCGTCGGCGGCGGGCCTTGATGTCATCGTCGTCGATCATCACATCGGCGAGCCACGCCTGCCGCCGGCACTCGCGGTTGTCAATCCCAACCGTCTGGATGAAACCAGCCCCCATCGCCAGCTTGCCGCTGTGGGCGTGACCTATTTGCTGGTCATCGCGGTTAACCGGTGCCTTCGCAAGGCGGGGTTCTATGCCACGCGCAACGAGCCGGACCTGCTGCAATGGCTGGATCTTGTCGCCCTGGGAACGGTGTGCGATGTGGCGTCTTTAACCGGGGTCAATCGCGCTTTTGTCGTTCAGGGGCTGCAATTTGCGGCAAAGCGCGGCAATCCCGGCATCGCCGCCCTGGCCGATGTGGCGAAGGTGGAAATGCGTCCAACCGCCTATCACCTCGGTTTTGCCCTTGGCCCACGTGTGAATGCCGGCGGCCGGGTTGGAGAAGCCTCCCTCGGCGCCCGGCTGCTGGCGACGGAAGATGTCGTCGAGGCGAGGGAACTGGCCGCCCATCTGGACGTGCTGAATATGGAACGTCGGCAGATTGAGGCGGACGTCCAGGAACAGGCCATCGCGCAGATCGAGACAGCAGGAGAAATCGGTCATATCGCGTTTGCCGCCGGTGCGGATTGGCATCCGGGCGTTGTCGGCATCGTCGCCAGCCGGCTGAAAGAACGCTATGGCCGCCCAGCTTTCGTCGCCGCCATCGAAGACGGCCGCGTCAGCGGCTCTGGCCGTTCGGTCCCGGGCGTCGATCTGGGCAGCGCGGTGCTGGCGGCCCGTCAGGCCGGGCTGATCGAAAAGGGTGGTGGCCATGCGATGGCGGCTGGGTTCACCGCCTCGGTGGACGCGTTGCCGGAACTTCGCGCCTTTCTTGACGCGCGTCTCGGCGAGGCGCTTACGCGCATCGGCTTCGTGCCCTCGCTCGGTTTCGATGGCGTGCTGACCCCTGCTGCGGCGACGCCGGAATTTGTCGCTCTGCTGGAACGCTTAAGTCCCTTTGGTGCGGGAAATGCGGAGCCGCGTTTTGCCTTTGCGGATGCGCGGATCGTTTTTTCAGATATTGTTGGCGCTGACCATGTGCGCTGTACAATCACGGACGCTCAGGGAAACGGTCGGGTGAAGGGGATATCCTTTCGCAGCGCCGACACTCCCCTTGGCCAGGCGCTGCTTGACCGGGGCGGTCTTGCGCTGCATCTCGCCGGCCATCTCCGCGTCGATCGCTGGCAGGGGCGCGAAAGCGTTCAGCTTTTTATCGAAGACGTGGCACCCGCCCGCCCCGCAGGTTAACCTTGCGAACACAAAAAAGCGCACCAGCGGCTTGATTTTAAGGCCTTTCAGGGTTAGACACGGGGTCGCCTTCTGACTGGACCCCATCGTCTAGAGGTTAGGACTCCACTCTTTCAAGGTGGTAACACGGGTTCGAATCCCGTTGGGGTCGCCATTCCAAAATCAGCACAGATAAGCATAACCCTTAAAAGTTGTGCCCATCACGTCAAGAATTCATCTTTAGTTGCAAGGCATAGCGCTTAAGAACTATGTTTGCAGTTAATAAATTCCATGCACGGAATGTAATATTTCTACGAAACAAGGTGCTGATGAGGAGTTTGACTTTATGACGCGCGGACTTTTTTTCCTGGTGGCGCTGGTGTCTGTTTCTTTCTCTTTGCCATCCTTGGCAAAGGATTTTACAGAACTGGAAAATGGGAAAAAACTCTTTCAGGAGAATTGCGCCTCTTGTCATGGCGAGAAAGGAAAAGGAACGCATTTTTCATCAAGGGTGGATGGGAAAACTATATTTATTCCAAACCTCCAGAGAAGCTTCTATGTCTCAAAATTGTCAGAAGATGAACTGCAACAGCTCATTCTTCGGGGGGAGGCCTATTTAAGATCGTCCAGAACCAGGGTGACCATGCCAAGCTTCGATGGCAGATTAACCAATGCAGAAATTAGGCTGGTTGCAAAATATCTCAAGGCAGTGTTCACCGGAAGAAAAATAGATTTACCAACCGAGGCGCGTGCCAAGAAAGAAAAGAAGCGCGGCAAGCCGAAACGTAAAATCACAGGCGGAAGTGGCTTTATCGTGAACCGTAGAGGCATTGCCGTAACGGCTCTGCACGTCGTTGATTCCTGTTCAACGATACGTGCCTCAATAGATCTTGGAAAGCCCTTGCCTGTTACGGTTCTTGCCAAGCTTCCGCATTCCGAGATCGCGATCATCCAACTTGCGAAAAAGGCGGAAGTATACAAACACGTTGCTTTTAGGGATGCGGTTGATCCCGACGTAGGAGAGGCAAGCTATACGATGGGCTTTCCGTTGCCAGGACTTCTTTCCAGCACCGGTAATTTCACATTTGGGAATGTAAGCGCCTTAAACGGACCAAAAAATCATCCCCATTTTTTACAAACGACCAATCCGATCCAGGGCGGGAATAGTGGCGGACCGCTTTTGGACGACAATGGCCTTGTCATCGGCATGGTTTCGTCCAAGCTGGACTGGCTGACGACCGCGTCTAGATCCGGAGATATTCCAGAAGACGTGAGCTTTGCCATAAAGGGCAGAATCATAATGGATCGGCTTGAAATATATGGGATCACCTACACGGACGAGGTCCGCAAAAAGCCCCACCCACCAGAGAAAATTTTCAAAAACAACCGGAAGGCTGTCCTAAAGATCATATGCTCGTAAGGTTTCCCGTTGGGGTCACCATTCCAAAATCAGGCCACGCGAATATAGTGGCCACCCTTTGCAGGATCAAGCCGCCGGAGGACACCGCTCTCCCGTTGTGGATGGAGAATATGTTCGCGCACAACATGCATTCTCCTATGCTTTCGCGGGCAGCGGCCTGCTCTTCTTCGGTTTCGCGATCCAGGACGTCGGCACGTGGCTGCATTGACGGGAACGGATGCGTGGCGGTCGGGGCCACGGTCCCGACCTGGGGGGTGCTTGGCACAAGAGGCTACCGAGGCTTGATCATGGCCTCACCCGATCGTGAAAGAGTAGAGTTGCCAAAGACCAAGTCCAGTCCCGAGGATCAATAACACGCCTGCCGCGAGGCTGAGATTGAGCACATGTCGTGAATTCCGCTCGGTACTCTTACGTGCTTCAGCCCGTTCATCATCATTTGCAAATCTTCGGGCATTGCCACGAGCCAGTTCGAGTTCGACTGCGGCGATGGTGGCAGTGCGTTCTGACCATGCTGCGAATACAGAGACCAATAGCCCTGAAAGGAACACGACCAGCGTTAAGAATGTTACGAGTGGGACGTTGGGCTGATTCTTGGACATCGCGACAATAGTGCCAATCAAACTAAGGGTGGCGATCACACCACCGGCGTTGCCCGCCGTGACGCAGCGGTGCAACCTTCTATTTGCAACAATAATCTCTTTGTAGACATTCATCGTTCACGCCTTCGTTTGGATGTCACTTTGCTCACGGACTATGAGTCTACTAAGACGGCAAGGGTTATCCGTCGTTGATTATGGGCGATCATCTGCGACGCTAACCAACAACCCGTTCTTCCGCGCCCTATAGACATGGAGAATCTGCGGGGGTGAACGCTTTTCGGTGATGGTGGTAAGGTTCATATACCGGCGTCGAGGGTGGACGAGCATGGTCTGCTAACCCTTTGCGGGATCAGGTCGCATCCCCCGGCCATTTTGTATTGTGCGGAAGGAACCACTCATAGCCTTTGAGCATGTAACGCCAATACATGATGGGCAGGCCGGTCGTCTTTATCCACCATATGGTCCAGCGTTCCCGGCCTGGATTTAGGGGGAGGGTGGGTGTCACTTTACCGCCGTAAATAAACTCGGCCAGGATGGCCTTGCCATAGGCCGTGGTGAGCGGGCAGGACGCATAGCCATCGTAATCCGGCTGCAAATCGGCATTGCTCATCTTGTGCAGCAGGTTGCGTACGACCACGGGGGCCTGTTTTCGAACCGCCGCCGCCGTTTTTGAATTCGGCGTTGAGGCCACATCTCCCAGGGAAAAAACATTTTCATAGCGGGTGTGCTGCAACGTGTTTTTGTCCACATCCACCCAGCCGGCCTTATTGGCAAGGGGGCTTGAGCGGATCACTTCCGGTGGGCTTTGCGGCGGTGTGACATGGAGCATGTCGAAATCCATCGTCACTTTCTTGCCGGGCGTGTCGCCGCCGACGATCTCGAAGGTTGCTTTTTTAGCCACTCCGTCAACGGCAATCAAATTGTGCTGATAGTGAACATGGATGCCATAATGATCGGCGACCTTGACGAGCTCTCTGGCAAAGAATGGGACACCAAATATTGCCGGTGCGTGGGTAAGGAAGTGCAGATCGCACCCCTTCAGCAGACCTTTGCGGCGCAGATGATCGGCGGCCAGATAGGCGATCTTTTGTGGCGCCCCCGGACATTTGAAGGGCAGGGGTGCCTGGGTGAAGAGGGCCTTCGCCCCCGCTTTCAGGCTTTGGAGGCACGCCCAGGTATATTCCGCCTGATCGGCAGCATAGTTGCTGCAAACGCCGTTTTTGCCGAGGGTTTCGGCCAAGCCATCTATTTTTTCCCAATTGAGCTCGACGCCCGTGCAGACCACCAGATAGTCGTAAGTCAGGCAATCGCCAGATTTTAGTGTGACGCGGTTTTGTTCCGGCTCGAATTTCTGCGCTGGATCCTGAATCCACGTGACGCCGGGCGGAATAAGCGTCACTTCGCGTCGCCGTGTCTTGGCAAGGGAATAGGCACCGGCACCGACCAGTGTGAAAGCGGGCTGATAATAGTGAAATTCCGAGGGTTCAACGATGGCAATATCAATGGGCCGGGGTGCGCGTTTGCGTAGGCTTGCGGCGACCGTGATGCCAGCCGCGCCGCCGCCTATGATCAAAACGCCGTGGTGCGTGTTTGCAGCCATTCTTGTTCCCCCATCCTGAGCTTTGGTTCAGGGCGTTGCTATGGCGGACAAGTTTGCCAATACCAACGGCCCATCGTCAAGCCGTATGAAGGCGGAGGCGTAAGTTAAGTCGGTAATTTAAGTCGGTAATTTAAGTCGGTAATTTAAGTCGGTAATTTAAGTCGGTAATTTAAGTCATGGAAAAACTACTAAATTCACTACAATGGTTTCAGCCATCGTCTGAAAGGGTTGGACAGGCTCATTCGGCGTCAAATTTTATTGAAGCTTAAGTAGGAGAAGTGCAATGCCATTACCTCCTGAGTTACGGGACGGAATAAGGAATTATCGTGCAGCGACTCCATGGTATGCGCAATGGCCGCTGTTTGTTATCGCCATCCCGCTATGGATCATCGCGTTGGCGATTGCGCTGGGGCTGGCGATTGCCGACACCATCGCGATGCTGTGCACTTCGGGGCAAATGCCATCCTGGTTGCTCTGGCTCTGTTAGCGGCATGCTTTGCCTGCACTGATTTTCCGTTCGGCAAAATCGTGAAGGTAGCGAAGCCCTTCGATTGCGCGTGAACCGAACCAGGACGTCATTTCGCCATCGATCAGGGACAGGCGCGATGCCACGCCGGGGAAACTTGCGTGGAAGGCATCGATGTCTGCCTGTTTAAATGCGTAAGGCTCACTTGCGAACAGGATGAGGTCGACTTCTTGCAGCAAGGCCGGCCCTATTTCAATTTTTGGATAACGCTCTTCGCCCGAAGGGCCAATTGTTTGCCAGTGAAGCAGGTTTAAATTTGCCGAAATATAGGTGTCTGGCGCGACCGTCATCCAGGGGGCCTTCCAGATAAGGTAAAGCACCTTGCGCGCGGGCCAGGACGTGGCAGCCTCCGTCAATGCGTCATAGGCTTCCATAAAACGTGCGCCAAGAGCTTCGGCTTCGTCGCTACGGTTGAAGATACCTCCCAGTAGTCGATAAAGAACAATATTGTCCAACGGTGTCATGGGATGCGTCGCGATGACGTCAATTCCGGCCCGGGTGATGGCGTCGGCCATTTCCTTCGGGTTTTCGTCGATGTTCATCAATACATGGGTTGGCCGGGCTTCGAGAAGGCGCGCCATCCGGATCTTTTTCGTGCCGCCCAGGCTCGGCACGTCCGCCAGGGACGCTTGCGGATGGACGCAATAATGAGTGCGTCCGACGACGTGACTGCCAAGGTCGAGCGCGAACAGAAGCTCTGTCAGGCTGGGGACCAGCGAAACGATCCGAAGTTCCCCTTTCGCTGGCGGATGGTACACGCCAATGGCATCCGTGCGCATGTGCGCGTCTGCTAGCGCCATCGTTCCGGCTCCGGATAATCTATAAAAATGGCGGCAACGCCCCAAGCATAAAGTGTTTTTGCCCGCGCCGGGCGATTGACCGTATAGGCAAGAATGGCATAGCCGTTTTTGATGAGGTGGGCGGTCTTTGCCTGGGTAAGAAAACGATGATCGACATGGATTGAAACGCATTCCCTGGCCTGTTCGCATAGTTTTGCAGCACTCGGCACCCGGCGAACGACCAGGCCGCGCGGGAGATTTGCGGCCATTTTCGCGGCCCCATGCAACACCTCCGGGGAGGAACTGGAAAGCAGCGGCGGCGGGCGATTGGGTGGCCATTGATTGCGCAACAGGGTGGCGACGGCGCGGCCGACCGCTTCCGCTTCGCCGGGATCGGTGTCGCCGGGATCGGTATCGCCGGGATCGGTCTTGATCTCGATATTTGCGCAGAGGTCCAGTTTACTAGCGAGGCGGACAAACGCCTCCAGGGTAGGGACCGGCTCGCCCGCGAAGTCGGGCGCAAACCATCCGCCAGCATCAAGGTCTGCAATTTTTTCGTAGGGGGTTGCGGCGATTTTGCCGCGTCCATTTGTCGTGCGTGCCAGGGTCGCGTCGTGCATCAGGATAAGATGGCCTGAGGCCGTTTGCCGAACGTCCACTTCGACCCAATGCGCACCAAGTTCAACCGCACGGCGAATGGCCGCCAATGTGTTCTCGGGCGCAACGCCGCTCGCGCCGCGATGGGCGATGATCGGATCAAGCCAGGGTAGGGAGGTTCCGTGCATGCGCCCCGTTCCACAAAATATGTTTGTGCAAGCGTGGACGGCTTTTCGGAAAGACTCAAGGAAAGGGGAAAAGAAATTTTAGCGACGAACTGCGTCCCAGGTTATGCGCCCAGGACTGATTTTGTGGTCCTTTTCGGGGCGTTGCTGGTCAGCGATGCGGCGCGGGTCTTCGTTTTGGCGAGGATGGTGCCGTGCAAATCCGCGCCCCGGAGGTCGGCCTGGCCTAGATTGACTGTCGTGAGATCAACCCCGGCCAGGCAAGCGTCCTGAAGAATTGCGCAGGAAAGGTTGACGGGCCACCAGCGTCCCGTGACGGTGCCGTTCTGGTCGCGCAGCTCGACCGAAACAAACCGTGCGCCACGGAGATTGGCGCCGCTTAAATCCGCTTCCATCAGATTTGTGCCTGCCAGAAGGGCGTCATTCAGGTTCACCCCCTGAAGGGCCGCGTGAGAAAAGTCCGTCAGTTCAAAAATTCCGCCATGCAGATCGGCGTCGGACAAATTGGCACCCTTCAGGCTGGCGCCGCTTAAATCGACGCCGGCAAGGTTCAGCCAACTCAGGTCGTAGCCATCGAGGATGGCGCGCTCACCCGATGCGCCGTGGCTGTTGATCCATCGCAGATGACTGCTGAGAATGGATTGGATCGTTTTCTTCCGTGCTTCTGGCGAGGATGGAAGTTTTGCCTCGCTCAGCTTGGCAAGGTTCATCGGCACGTCTTTGAGGTTTGCCGTCGAGAGGTTTGCCTTTGAGAAATCCGCGCCGATGACATGCGTATGGACGAGAAGAGCATTGTCGAAATTGCAACCGGAAAGATTCGTGTTTCCAAGATTCGCGCCGGAAAGGTCTGCCCGGGTGAAATTCGTGTTGGATAGATTGGCATTCTGAAACATGGCACCGACAAGCGTCGCATCGGAAAAATCGGCACCGATAGCCGAGCAGGCCTTTAAATCGGTGCATGTTAAATTCGCGTTCTTTAAAACGGCTTCATTCAGGTTGGCGTGGCCGAGCTTGTTGCCGATGACCTGCCACTCGCCTTTTCCGCTCATAATGGCAATGCGCCCTTCCCGAAGGTCCGCTTTTTCCAGGTTGGCGTAGGTAAGGTCGGCTTTGTAAAAATTGATACCGCGCAAATCTGCTTTCGTGAGGTTTGCGTTTCTTAAAGACGCATGGGAAAACTCTGCTGCGTATAAATTCGCGCCCTCGAAATTGGCATCGTTCAGATTGCAGTTTCTAAGAATGGCACCATTCAGGTCGGCCCGTTTCAGGTTCATGCCGGAAAAGTCCAGGCCAGAGAGGTCCTGCTTGGAAAAATCGGCCTGCTTGCCGTCTGTATCTCCCCGCAGCCACTGCTCATGCCTTCGCAGAAGTTCTAGGATGTCATGAGGCGTCACGGGTCACCTGATTGCTAAAGTTCCTACCCGGTTTCCATTCTTGTTTTCCTGGAACCGGCGTTCGAAAGTCTTTTTGGCCGAATGCTCCCAACGGCCATTACCTACATGGAAGCCTTTAAGAAAAAACTAAGGATACACAGAGTTAAAACGAAGTTAACCCTGTGTATCAATCGGTTTCGGTTCGAATTTATTTAAAATTATTGCTATTAACGAAGCGTTTTTGGATTAACGCTGCGGTGCTGCTGCGGGCTCAATGGTGCCGCTGAGCGGAAGGACGCCCTTGAATTGCGCACCCTCCATATTTGCCTTCTTAAGGATAGCGTTTGTCAGAATGGCGTCGCGCAAATCGGCCCCGCGAAAATCGGCTTCGGTCAGGTTTGCTGCCGTAAGATCCGCCTCGGCCAGGTTGGCGTCCAGAAGTGCTGCCCGGGTGAGGTTGGTTGGCCACATGCGTCCCGTGGGCTTGCCGTTTGCACCCATGAGTTCGACGGCAACAAGCCGCGCCTTGCAAAGGCTGGCACCGCTTAAATCCGCTTCCATCAGGTTTGCGCCGGCCAGAAGGGCGTCATTTAGATTTGCACTCTGGAGGGTGGCGCGGGAAAGATCGGTAAGTTCGAAAATGCAATTGTGCAGATCGGCCTCGGTCAGATTGGCGCCTTTCAGGCTGGCGCCGCTAAAATCCATACCGGAAAGATCCTGATTGCTTAGGTCGTACCCGTCAAAATTTGCTCGTTCACCGGTTTTGCCGTGGCTTTTAAGCCAGCGCAAATGGCTTTCAAGGACTTCGCCGATGGGTTTTATTTTCTTCTGGGGTTTTGTTGGAAGTTTTGCCTTTCCCACTTTCGCAAGGGCCATGGGCACGTCTACCAGATTTGCCGTCGAAAGATCCGCGTTTGAGAAATCCGCGCCCGTTACATGGGTTTTAACAAGGTTGGCGCCGGAAAGATTGCAATTCGAAAGAACGGTGTCTCCAAGATTAGCGCCGGAAAGGTTGCTGCCGCTTAAGTTGGCCCCATGCAAGTTTGCGTGTTGAAGCTTCACCCCGACGAGGGTTGTGCCGGACAAATCGGCATCGACGGCGGAGCAGCCTTTCATAGAGGCGCGGGTTAAATTGGCTCCCTTTAGAATGGCTTCGTCCAGCACGGAATGGCCAAGATTGCTTCCGACGAGCGTCCAGCTTCCGTCTTTCCCGGCTTCGGCAAGGCGTCCTTCCCGCAGGTCCACGCCTTCCATATTGGTACCGGTAAGGTCCGCTTTATTGAGATTGACGCCATGCATATCGGCGCGCGCAAGATTGGCGTTCTTTAAGATCGATTGCGAAAGGTCGGCCGCATACAGACTCGCTTTTTCAAGATTGGCGTTGCTTAGATTGCAATGTTTGAGGATAGCGCCATCCATGCGCGCCCGGCTCAGATTTGCGCCGGAAAGATCCAGGCCAGAGAGGTCCTGCTTGGAAAGATTGGCCTGTACGCCACCAGGCTTTCCCTGCAGCCATTTTTCATGCTTCTGAAGCAGTTGTATGATGTCGTAAGGCGTCACATTTCACCTTTCGTGGCGCGGTCCGATCCGCACCATGTAAGCGTACAGGAATAGGCTGAATTCCTTAAAATATTATAGGCAGTGGTTTCTTTGCCAGCAAGCAGACGCCCTCCATGCTGCGGCAGTTTTTCAACCGTTGAAAGTTAGGGGTAAGGCATGGTTAAACTGACAAACGTACCGTCTCATTAGGCCGGTTCCGGGTTGGCTATGTCCGCAATCGCGTTCGTTCGGGGAGAAAAATGAAAAAACACGGAAATCTTCTAATGATGCTCGTTCTTGTCGCGGCGCTTGCTGGCTGCGCGCGGGCAAGCCATGTGAATATTCCAAAACCGACGGTGCAGGACGTGCCGGGTGCCAGCGCCTTGGTCGCAAATATCTCGATGGCGGATCGCGTGACTTTCCAGGGGGCGACATTCACATACATGTCCGACAACCTTTCAAATCTGTATCACAAGGTTCCCATCGGAAATTACCTGCTGGCGGATTTGCTGGGCTCTCTACCCAAGGAAATGTCCGTTACCTCAATGAAGCTTCAGAGGTTTTCCGGGAAATGCATCGCCGTTGGTATGTATGATCCGCAGACACAATGCGACGTTGCCGTGATTGTTTCCGTAGAGGTGGGCGGGGTGTCGCACGTTGTTTCGACACGTTTGGGCGAGTCGGCGGGGCCGTGGATCAGTTCTTTTGGTACGAATTATTTGAACGCAACGGTACGTGGCGAGGGTCAACAGATTGTGAGGCAAATTCGGAAGTTGCTGAAACCTCTCGTGAAAAGCTTTGCCGAAAAATTAAAGGCGAAGTCCAGCTAGGCGGATTTCGCTACGCGGCGTTTCTTTGGTTGTGCGCCGCAAAAAAAATTGCTAAGACTTTTTTGACGGTTCCTCATTTTTGAGGAAAAAGGGAACACGGTAAGGCCGATTTGGTCAATGCCGTGGCTGCCCCCGCAACTGTGGGCGGAGGCGCGTCCGTTTATGCCACTGGGAAACTGGGAAGGCAGGACGCGCCAGCAAAATCCGCGAGCCAGGAAACCTGCCGTCAAATTGTCACCAGCCGTTGGACGGGGTTATTTCCGGCGGCGCGGATTTCCGTGAATGGTGACATGGCTTCGTAAGAAGGATGTTGTCGGTGGCGGATATCCAGTGGTCCATTACATATTTTTTCCGACATTTTTCCATTTTACGCGCAAGGAAGCAGCCGGGATCGGTGCGTCTTCCTTGTTTACGCCACGGTTTTGGGGGCAGCAGACCTACCGTTCCGATGCTTGGGTCCAGCCATAATGGCCGGGGTTGGGCGGAGGGCGGGAGAACCCGGGCACCTGGTCGGGCCGGGCTCTCCCGTGAACGGGAAAACCCATCCACACAGACGGAGTCTGCAATGTCTATCTTAGCTAAAATTCCAAGAATATCGAACCCACAAGCCTGGCTGCGGCGAAGCGCCCTGCTGTCCGCTGCCGCTCTTGCCTTGCTAACCGCACCGGTCTTGGCGGCGGATGAGGATGCCGACGCGGAAAAGACCCACGCCGTTCTTCCCGAAGTCGTCGTCACCGCGACGCGGATTGCGACGCCGAGAGAGCAGATTGCTTCTTCAATGACGGTGATTACGGCCGAAGACATCGCCAAGAGGCAGTACCGGTCGGTTGGGGATGCGTTGCGTTCCGTGCCAAGCCTAAGCGTTATCCAGAATGGCGCTGCTGGGAAGCTCACGTCGGTTTTCAGCCGTGGCGCAAACGCAAATCACACGCTTCTTTTGATCGACGGGATCGAAATGAACGATCCCAGCACGCCGGATGGGCGCATGAATTTTGCGGGCGTGTCCCTTAACGATGTGGAACGCATCGAAATTCTGCACGGGCCCCAGGGCACACTTTATGGCTCGGACGCGATCGGTGCCGTTATCAGCATCATCACGAAGAAAGGTTCGGGGGCGATGAAGGCAAGCCTGCAACTGGAAGGCGGGTCTTTTTCCACCTTCAATCAGGTTTTAAACCTGCGTGGGGCAGAAGATATTTTTGATTACAGCGTCACCCTTGACCGTAGCACTACGGACGGAACGTCTGTTGTGCCGGCACGTCGCATTGCGTCGGGCATAAAGAAGGACGACGATGGTTTTGACAACACAACCATTGCTGCCAATTTTGGCATCACGCCTTCCGATATTCTGTCCTTTCGTTTCACCGGTCGTTTTTCGGACCTTCGAAACGATCTCGACCTGAATGTGGCGGATAACGACAGTCATGGCGAAGAAGACCGCCTGTTTCTTGGCGGCAATGCAAAGCTTTCCCTTTTCGAAGGCCGAAGCGAGCACCGTTTTGCCGTCACTTATACGGATTACAACCGGATTATCCGAAATGCCCCGGACGCTCAGAGTTCTTCATCTTCGCGTGACAAGAATCTCGGCGAGAAGCTGAAATTCGAACTGCAGAACGATTTCCGCTTTGTTGAAAATCACGTTGTGACTCTTGGTCTGGAAACCGAGAAGGAAAAGATCAACACAAACAGCACATTTATCAGTTTTGGGACCTTTACTTCCGCAGCGAAGGCCGATGCCAGGACGGATGCGGTCTATATTCAGGATCAATTTTCCTATCGGGATCGTTTTTTCGGCACCCTTGGCCTTCGGATCGACGATCATCAGACCTTTGGTTCAGAGACGACCTATCGCATCGCGCCCGCCTATCTGCATCGTGAGACGGGAACAAAAATCCGCGGCGCCTATGCAAAAGGCTTTAAGGCGCCGTCTCTGTTTCAGCTTTTCGGTGGTTCGGCTTCCGCCTTTGGTAGCTTCACCGGCAATCCAGATCTGAAACCAGAAACCAGCCGGGGCTGGGAAATTGGTCTGGATCAGGGTTTCTTTAAGGACCGCGTTTCTCTCAGCTTCACCTATTACGACAACGAGATTAAAAACCTTATCGTCAGCAACGACACTTTTACGTCGAACCTTAATCTCACGACGGCTGAAACCAGCGGGATCGAAATCGGCATCACCGCGAAGCTCCTCGAAAACCTCGATCTTGGGGCAAACTACGCTTATACGCGCGCCGAGGAGGGCGGAACGACCAAGAAGGAACTTCTGCGCAGGCCGTTGCACAAGGCAAGTTTTGACCTTTCCTACCGTCCGATCACGCCGCTTTCGCTTACCCTCTCGGGTTCTTACATTGGCCGCCGCTACGACGTTGATGCGGTAAGCTTTGGGCGGGTCCGGGATCCCGGCTATTTTCTTGCAAACATCGCCGCCTCCTATGAGGTGGCGGAAGGCTGGCAGGCTTTTGGCCGGATCGAAAATGCCTTTAGCAAGAACTACGAAGATCCGGACGGCTTCGAACAGCCGGGCTTCGCCTTTTTCCTTGGCGTGAAAAAGACGTTGGAGGTTTTCTGATGAGACGGCGGTTGCGGGGACTTTTTTTTACTGCCATGGCGGGTCTTGCCGTGATTTTTGGCAGCCCTGCAACCGCCGCCGATTCCAAGCCGGTCCGCATCGTTTCGATCAATTTATGTGCGGACCAACTGCTGCTGCTCCTTGCCGAACCGGATCACATTCAATCGTTGAGTTACTATGCCCTTGATCCGGACGAATCTTATTTTGCCTCGCAGGCAAAGGGGTTTCACATCAATCATGTGACGGCGGACGAGGTGCTGGCTCTGGAGCCCGACCTGGTTCTGGCTGGCGTTTATACCCAGCGTTCGACGGTTGACCTGCTAAAGCGCATGGGAGTGCGCGTGGTCGTGCTTGGTGAGCCGACAACTTTATCAGAGGTTCGCGCCAAATTCCGCGAAGTGGCGGACATGCTTGGCGCAAGGCCGCGGGCCGAACGCTTGCTTGCCGAAATGACACGCAGGCTTGATGCCGTTGCCTCTCAGCGCAAAGAGAAAAATTCACTGGCGGTGATCTATTTTGCGAACGGGCTGACAGCGGGCAAAGGCACTTTGACCGATGACGTGATGCGCCATGCAGGAATCGAGAACCTGGCGACGCGTCTTGGCATTGAAGGCTATGGCAGCCTTTCTCTTGAGAGCCTTTTGGCGGCGGCACCGGACATGCTTGTCCTTGGCCACATTTCGCCGGAAGCACCGTCCCTTGCGCGCATGACCCTTGAGCATCCTGCCTTTCGCCGTCTTCGCGACCGCATAAAGACGGTGGCCTTGCCGCGTCGGATTTGGACCTGCTGGGGGCCCTTTACGGCGGAATGGGTTGAACGGCTGGCCGAGGCGCGGCCATGACGCACATGCCCTCCGGCAATTTTTCTGGTGCTTCCACAGGGTCCAGCGATGTGGCGAAGATGCCGTCGCTTTTCCCGCTGGTGGCGGGCCTCTCGCTTGCCCTGCTGGTCCTTGCCGGGCTTTCGCTTACCCTTGGCAAGGTTGATGTGCCGCTTCTTGAAGCGTTGCGCGGGGTGTTTGATAAAGACCCGCCGCTGGCCACCATCCTGCTGGTTGAAATTCGTCTGCCACGTACAATTCTTGCGGTTCTCGTCGGCGGCACCCTCGGCCTTTGTGGGGCGGCCCTGCAGGGTCTTCTTCGTAATCCGCTTGCGGCGCCGGGTCTGATCGGGGTTTCCAGCAGTGCGGCCCTTGGCGCTGTCCTCATGCTTTATTTTGGGCTGGCGCAAAGTTTTCCGCTTGCCCTTCCCATCGGTGGTATTTGCGGCGCGCTTTTCGTTGTCTTTCTTATCTACGGGCTCGCCGGACGGGATGCGAGCGTGCTTACCCTGATCCTTGCTGGCGTCGCGATCAGCAGTTTTGCGGCGGCGCTTACTTCGCTCGCCCTTAATCTCGCTCCCAGTCCTTATGCGGCCTATGAAATTGTCTTCTGGCTGCTGGGGTCGCTTGCGGATCGAAGTTTTGATCATGTGGCGCTGGTCGCACCTCTGATGGCCGTCGGCTGGCTCATGCTTTTGGGAACGGGCCGCGCCCTTGATGCGCTTTCCCTTGGCGAGGAAACGGCAGCGACCATGGGCTTTCATCTGACGCGGGTGCGCTTTGCCGTTATCGTCGGCACGGCCCTTTCCGTGGGTGCGGCCGTTTCAGTAACCGGCGGCATCGCCTTTGTCGGCCTTGTCGTGCCGCATCTTCTGCGGCCCCTGGTTGGCCATCAGCCGAGCCGGCTGCTTGGCGTTAGCGCCCTTGGCGGCGCCGTGCTTTTGCTTGTTGGCGACATCGCCGTTCGTGTCTTGTCGCCAGGACTTGAACTTAAGCTTGGTGTGTTGACCGCGATCATCGGCGCGCCGTTTTTCCTCTACCTCATCCTGAAGACCCGGGGGGAGATGCGATGAGCCTGATTGAAGGCCGCGCCATTTCGGTTCGCTTTGGGGATCAGACCGTTCTCGATGGTGTCAATCTTGCCGCTGCAACGGGTGAAGTTGTCGGGCTGATTGGCGAAAACGGCGCCGGCAAGACAACCCTGCTTCGCGTGCTGGCGAATTTGCAATCGGCGGGGGGTGGCGAGGTGCGTTTTCGTGGTCAGGATATTCATAAAATCGCGCGCCGCGCCTATGCGCAGGCCATGGCCTATATGCCCCAGGACGCGACCAGTCATTGGCCGCTAGAGGTGCAGCATCTTGTGGCCTTGGGGCGGCTTCCCCATCGCAACCCCTGGCAGCCACTGGCCGATGCCGATCTTGACTATATTGCGACGGTGCTTCGCTGGACGGACACGACCCATCTTGCGGCGCGCACGGTAACGACGCTTTCCGGCGGCGAACGTGTCCGCGTCATGCTGGCGCGCGCCCTTGCTTCCCAGCCGGTGCTTTTATTGGCGGACGAGCCGGTCGCGTCCCTGGACCCTTTTCACCAGTTGCAGGTTATGGAACTTCTCCGTGACATTGCCAGACGTGGTGCGTGTGTTTTCGTCGTTTTGCACGATTTGACCCATGCCGCGCGATTCTGCGACCGGGTGTTGCTGTTGCATGGAGGGGTAGTCATGGCGGAAGGGTCGCCGGCCTCGGTGTTGACGCCAGAAAATCTGGAGGCGGCCTTTGCCATCACCGCAGAATATGGCGAGCGCGATGGTGAGATGTATCTATTGCCGTGGCAGCGCCTTGGGCGCAAGACGGTTGGCAATGGAGATGCCTCATGACATTTCCGCCAATCCGATCCGTTGCCTATTTCTTTTCGGCCATGGTGCATGCCAGTGTTGCCGGCACCGTGCTTCTGGTTCCAGGAAGCCAGCCGGCGCGCATCGCCGAGGTGGCAGGCATTGAGGTTGAACTTGTAACCCAGCTGCCCGGCGGCCTGTTGGAAAACGCCACCAAGGATCCGATTGATTCAGCCCAGGCCGAGATGGGCGAGGCGGTAACGGAAACGCAGCCCGAACCCAGGGAACCCAGGGTCGAGATGGCAGAGCGGGTTTCCCTCCCGCCGCCACCGCGAGAGAAGCCCGATTTTTCTCAAGGCCTGACAAAGATGCCGCCGCCATCCCCACCGGTCGAGGAAAGCGATGCCAACGCGACATCGCCGGTTGCGGTCCAAGTTGCGAAACTGTCACCAGTCGCAGGTGCTAAGGCAAGCGATGCGGCGGCAAAGACGGCGGAAATTGGGCCAAGCCTCATGCCTCGCCTGCTTGCGAACCCCAAGCCCTTATACCCAAAACGGGCGCGAAAGGGGGGGGTTGAGGGGCAGGTCCTGCTTCGCGTTCAGATCGGCACGGATGGCAAAAGCAAAGCCATCGAAACGCTTCGGACAAGCGGCCATCACCTTTTGGATGCTGCGGCCGTCAAGGCGGTTCGGAAATGGCATTTTTCACCAGCCCTGCGCAACGGCACCCCGGTGGTCGCCACCCTCGATATTCCAATTACGTTTCGGATAAAAAACTAAGCCGGCGGGTTACGTTTTTTACGAAGGCGTCGGATCAGGCTTGACGTATCCAGGCGCGCGCCACCTGCCTCGGTGATTTCCCCGTAAAAACGGTTGACCTGTTCGGTAACGGGAAGGCGGGCACCGATTTTTTCGGCTTCGTGGAAACAGATACCCAGATCTTTCTGCATCCATTTTACGGCAAAACCAAAGTTGAATTCATCGTCAAGCATGGTTTTGGCGCGATGATCCATTTGCCAGGACTGGGCGGCCCCCTTGGCGATAACCTGGATAACTTTTTCCATGTCCAGGCCGGCGCATTGGCCGAAATTCAGGCCTTCGGCCAGGGCCTCGATCAGGCCTGCAGCACAAATCTGGTTCACCATCTTCGTCAATTGGCCGCTTCCGGCATCGCCCATGTACAACATTGTGTGGGCATAGGCTGCGAGGATTGGTCTGGCGTGCTCAAAGGCCGCCTTCTCGCCACCCGCCATCACCGTCAAGGTGCCGTCTTGCGCGCCCGCTTCGCCACCGGAAACGGGGGCATCGAGAAAGGAAAACCCATACGCCTTTGCCGTTGCCGCAAGTTCGCGCGCGATTTCTGCCGAGGCCGTCGTGTGGTCAATGAGCGTCGCCCCTTTCCGCATGCTGGAAAAGGCACCGTTCTCTTCAAGGATTGCATCGCGTAAATCGGCATCTTCGCCGACGCAGACGCAGACGMARTCTGCATTCTGGACAGCTTCGCGCGGTGTTTTTGCGCATTTTCCCTCATGGGCGGCGGTCCAGGCTTTGGCCTTTGCGAATGTGCGGTTCGTTACCGTTACCGCGTGGCCTGCGCGGGCCAGATGGCCGGCCATCGGAAATCCCATGACGCCAAGGCCGATGAAAGCGATGTGCGCCATGGCGGGGGCCGCTAGACCTTTTGCCAGTGACAGGCCAGACGCAGGTCTTCGGTCGTGTTCACGACCGTTGCGATACAGGCATCCGCCCGTTTTTCGGGGATCCAGACGGCGAATCGAATAAGGTATTGATCGCCTTCCGCGCGGGGAACTTTCTCGGCATTCATGCCGATGATGTTTGCTTCATATTGGACGAAGACTTCGGAAAGCCGGGCAATCAGGCCCGGGCTGTCACCGCCGGTAATGCGCAGGTAATGGGTAAGTTTGCCGGAAGGCCCGTGTACGGCCGGGCGTTTGAAGTCGGTGACGGTCACCTTGCCGTCGCCAATTTCCGGCAAGGCCTTTAAATCCTCTTCGACCGTTTCTGCCGTGAGCGTATCTGGAATTTCGACGAGGGCTGTCAGTTCGGCAGCACTGCCGAGGACGGCAAAAGTTGTGTCGCCAAGATTGGCGCCAAGTTCGAAAAGGCGGCCGGCGATTGCGGAAACCAAGCCGGTGCGATCCGTGCAGAGAATGGAAATGAGGATTGTTTTCATGGATTAAAACAATTTTTGGAAAAAGGGATTCCATCATGAGCGAAAAACCCCGCCATGGAAAGGGAGAGACGGCTTCGCAGGGTTTGAATTTACGTTTCGGGAAGTGGCGGGAAAATGTGGTGGCCGTCCGCGTCCAGGGGTAAATCCTGTGTTTTGGTTACCGCCGTTACCGGCAAGGCCCCATAGAGATGCGGGAAAAGACGACCGCTACGCGAAGCTTCCCAGCGAAGCGCCCCGCCATTCTTTCCCAAACGCGCCGTGGCGACGGTTAAAAGCACAAGGCCCTTTTCGCCGCCGTGGTGGGTTTCCGTGCTTTCGATAATTTGTGTGCGATCGGAAAAGTGGATAAAGCCGTCCCGCCGGTCATCGGTTGAACCACGATAGAACCCATTCGATTTGGCCGCGTCCCATGCGGTGCGTGCGCAAACATGAAAGATCGTGCTTCGCGTCATCTTGCTATACGGGAATGCCTTTGAGGTTTTGGCCGAGGCCATCGAACAGGTCTTGCATGCGTTTGTACCAGTCGTCGATGGGGTCGTCCTGGGCTAGCAGTGGCAAGGAACTCACGCAGCGCGCCCACTGAAAGGCGCTAAAGACGCTGTAATCTGCATAAGCGGGGGTTTCCCCGCATAGGAACGCTTCCTTTTTCAGCGTATGGCGAAGGATATTCAGTGTTTTGCTGAAATTTTTAAAGCGCGCGTCCCGTTTGGCATGGGTTGCCTCCAGGGTATCGCCCATTATTTTCTCACGCGTCTCACGAAAATATTCGCGGTCTTTTGGCAGGACGTGGTCGAAGATATCTTTCACGACCATGGGAAAGATGCTGGCGATCAGGACACGATCTGTCCAGCTATTGATGAAAAACGCTTCGCCGCGCGCCGCCGCGTTTCCGAAAAGGGGCGGGCGGTCCGGGTAGTTTTCCTCGAGATAACAGGCGATGTTCCAGGAATCGAAAACCGTCGTTTCATTGTCTACCAGGACCGGAACCCGTTTCTGGCCACTGAACGCGATTTTTTCCTTTTCAGTGAAGGCGACGGGAATAATTTCGTCCAGTTCCAGGCCCTTGTGGGCAAGGGCCATTCTTGTGCGCCAGCAGAAGGGGCTGAAACGCAGATCATCGTTCCCCAGCAATTCGTAAAGCACACGCGGCATCGTTACCCCTCCCTTCAAACCTGTGAAGGCAGAGCATAGCGCCGTCATGGGCGGGCGGGCAATCCGTTTGGCCTGCCCGGCATCGGATGCTTTTCTTGTCGCCTATTTTGACAGGCGCAATTCGGAAAGATGGTTGGCAATTTCCTGGAACACCTGCTGTAGGGCCGCCGCATCCGGTGCGTAGTGGTAGTAGGGGGAATTTGGTTCGGTTGCGACGTTCTCCATTAAGGCCTGCAACGCGCCGCCACTATTTGCGAATTGGATGGCATAAATGGCGACGTTGCCGGCTTTGATGGTGCTGGCCAGCTGAAGAAGTCGCGGGTCCATTTCCGCCCCGGCGGCGGTGCCAAGCCCGAAGGCTGTTTTGTAGCCATCCCCGGAACCGCCGTAATTCTCACCATCCGTCAGCAGGATGATCGCCTGCTGGCGGGTAAATTCCGGATCCGGGTCGGCCTGGGCGAAAGGGGCCCCCGGCATTAATGCGCGCCAGGCCCAGGCAAGCCCATCGGGGATATTTGTTGTGCCAGTTGGGCTGGTTAGCTCGTTGATGGCATCGAGAGCGGCGGTTTTCGTATTTTGCAATGGCGTGATGCCATGGTTGAGGCAACGTCGGCATTCGGATCCATTGACGGCAAGGGTACAGTCATCGGAGCCGGGTACCGGCTCGCCTTCTGGTCCGATAAATTCCCATGCAAACCACTCAAACCCGTTTTTCGTAACTTCGTAAAGATCAAGGTCGGCATCGTTCAGATCGTTGCCATCGTTGAGATAACGCTGAAAAACGCAGCCTTGCCAATCCGCCGATGGTGGGGAAAGAAGCGGCACCGGTGAATTGTTCGGATAATAGACTTCGAATTGCGGTGCGCCGGTAAGCGGGTTTGTAAAAGCCGGAACAGCCTGAATTGTGGTGAGTGTCGAGTCGTACGCTTCGCCATTGCGCATGACGTTCACTTTTCCATTCCACGGCACCAGCGCAATGTTTAAAAGCGGCTTTGTTTCATCTGCCCCAAAGAGAATATTGACAAGTTCCGTTGCGGCATTTCGTGCGGCTTCGATGCGCGTGCCACCACCGCCGGCACTTGATCCCATTGAGCCGGACATGTCGATGGCAAGTACAACATCCAGCATCTGGGTCTGGCGCGTGACTTCTGTTTCGGCAGCGACGTTCAGGCTGTCAAATCCAAAGAGGTGCATAAAGGTCGTATTGATTGTGGCCGACGCGGTAAGCGTGATGACTTCATTGTTGGCATCGACGTTGGTAATGGGGCCTGTCACGGTGGCACCAAGATAGCCTGGCGGAAAATTCGCATCGAAATACATTTGAATGTCGGCGTCCCTGTTTGCCGAAAAGATGACCCGGCCACCGGCCAGTGCCGCCGCATCAAGCGCGCGTGAAAGCCGGGCTTTTACAAGATAGCCACGTGCCGTATCCGTCGCGATGCCCAGAAAGCCAACGGCTGGAATAATCAGTGTCGCGACAAAGACGGCGACGACACCGCTGCGGTCGCCGGCCAGAAACGCCAGTCTTTTCCATGGCCATTTTGATTTTATTTTCATCGCCGCGTCTCCCGGATGCGTTGACGGGTACCGTAGGAAATACGATGAAACATTAGGGGCTATCTATTTAATCGCAAGTTAAAATAAGCACCTATATAAATATAGAATTTAAATAAAATTATTTATAAATTATATTTAAATGTATTAAACAATTTTATTACTTTAATAAATATGGATCATATGATTTTTTACATCGAATTCACACTTCATTAACGTGTCTAACTTATAAAATGTCTCGTTAGCTTCCACAAAGTAGGAGTAAGGCGATGAATACGTTTCGTAAATTTCTGGAAGACGAATCCGGCGCCACCGCCATCGAGTACGGCCTGATTGCCGCCCTGGTGTCGGTTGCCGCGATTGGTGCGCTGCAGGCGATGGGCGGGTCGTTGAACACGATGTTCACGACGGTTTCCACTTCGCTGAATGCAGCGGTTGCCCCGTAAAGGCGGGTGACATTGTTGCCGGGATTTCGGAGGCGGAGGGGCGGAATAGCACAAGACCTGTCGCTGTCATGCGACAGAATTTTTCCGTGTTCTTCGCCTCCGTGGTCCCCTGGCTTTTTGCATGATTTTTCTTAAGGCAGGGCGTGCGGAATGTTTTTGGCAATTTTTCTCGATCAAATAGCGATTGTCACTTTTCTGGCGCTGCTCATCTGGGCGGCGGTCGGTGACTATTATCGCTATCTCATTCCCAATGCTCTTTCTGTAGCAGCGGCGTTGCTGTTTTTTGTTCATGTTTTTGCCGCTGCAGCACCCGTGGATTGGGTGGGTGGCCTGATCACCGGGGGCACGGTATTTTTTGTCGGCGCGACGATGTTTGCTTTTCGTCTGCTTGGCGGTGGCGACGTAAAACTTTTATCCGCAGTCGCCTTATGGGCGGGGCCGGCGCAAATTATCGACGTTCTTCTTATTACAGGATTGGCGGGCGGCCTTCTTTCTCTCGCCATGATGACGACGTTTTATCTCTATAGGCCCGGCCCGGCGGAAATATCGGTATCCGTGCCGCGTGTTTCCAGAGGCAAACAATACATTCCCTATGGCATTGCGATTGCGGCCGGCGGTTTCTATGTCGGTGCGCGCCTTTTGACGGAGTAAGGATCGGTTGATGGCAAGTTTTTTTTCCTTCCTGAGTTTGCGCAGCATTGCCTTGATCCTGATGGCCATCGTTCTTTCGGTCGGCACGGCGCTTTTTGCGCGCGGTTGGATCCATGCGGAACGCGTCGCCCTGGCGGCACAATCCGGGATAAGGGAACCATCCGCGCCGGCAATGGCAATCCTGGTTGTTCGTGACGATTTACCGGCAGGTTCTTTTGTCAAACCCAACCAGCTTCGTTGGCAGGCATGGCCGGAAGAAAGTCTTTCGCCGGCATATATCGTCAAAGGAAAAGGAAAGCGTGAGGATTTTGTCGATTCGGTCGTTCGCAGCGGCATTGCCGCCGGTGAACCGATTACGGAAGGTCGCATCGTGCGTCCTGGTGAACGGGGCTTCCTTGCGGCGGTGCTGACCCCCGGAAGGCGGGCGGTGACGGTGTCGATCAATGCAACGTCCGGCATTGCCGGATTTATTTTTCCTGGCGATCGCGTGGATCTTATTCTTACTCATGGAATTCGCCTGAATTCGGGTGAAAACGCAAGAGTGAAGCGGGTGAGTGAAACCGTTCTTCGCAACATTCGTATCCTTGCCGTCGATCAAAAAACGGACGATCAGAACGGCGAGGTCGAAATTGCCCAGACCGCGACCCTAGAAGTGACGACAAAACAGGCGGAAATGATCGTCATGCTGACGGAAATGGGCAAGCTTTCCCTAAGCCTGCGCAGTCTTGCGGAAAATTCCATTCCGCTGGCGAGGCCAGGAAAAAATCAGCGCAGCTACACATGGGACAGCGAGGTCAGCCCTCTCATCGCCAGCGAAACGCGACCGATTATGGTCACCCGTGGTTCCAAGCAAGAAGAAATCCGGTTTTAGGGGAATGGGGATGCGCAGCTTTCTTGCCATTGTAATCGGGCTTTTCATTTTTGCGGCGACGCCGTCGGCATTGCCGCTTCACGCGTCCGTGAATGCCGAGTTTATCACGGCGCTTGATCGACCGGTGACGATCGAGATCAACGAAGGCCAACTGATCCGCCTGGCCGGGCGGGCGGCCTCTGTCTTTATCGCCAATCCTGAGATTGCCGACATTCAGGTGAAATCGCCGAAGATTCTCTATCTCTTCGGCAAGCAGGCCGGTGAAACAACACTCTATGCCGTAGACGAAGCCGGCAACCTTCTCCTCAATTCAAAGGTCCGTGTAAATCACAGCCTAACCCGTCTGCGGCGTGCGGTTCGTGAGCTTGTGCCGGGAAGCCCGGTACAGGTGGCGTCCGTGGGAGGCGCGCTCGTGGTTAGCGGCCAGGTTTCCTCTGCTCGCGATGCGGAGGAAATCCGTCGTCTGGCGGCCCGCTTCGTTACGGAGGAGGGCGATTTGATCTATCGCCTTAACGTTACCGGCCCCAATCAGGTCAACCTTCGGGTTCGTGTAACGGAGGTTCAGCGCGAGGTCATGAAGGAATTTGGCATCAATTGGGACATCATGGGGACAAGCCGGGATATCGCCCTTGGTATTGCGACTGGCAACCCGATTGTTGCAGGTGGTGCCCTTGCGATTGCCGATCCGGCGTTGCGCGCAGGCGCGATCGCGACGCGACAAAGTTTCGGGTCGACGGCAACAAACAGTCTTTTCGGCTCGGCTTCGAAAGGCGGGCTGGACCTGAATGGGTTGATTGATGCCCTTGAAGATGAAGGGCTGATTACGATCCTGGCAGAGCCGAATCTCACCGCCGTTTCCGGTGAGACAGCAAGCTTTCTTGCCGGTGGTGAATTTCCAATATTGGTGCCCCAGGACGAGGACACCATTACCGTCGAATTTAAAAAATTCGGTGTCAGTCTCGCATTTACGCCGACGATTTTGGATGATTCGCGAATAAGCCTCCGCGTTCGCCCCGAGGTCAGCCAATTGTCCAGCAATGGCGCCGTTGTTCTCAACAATATCAGCATCCCGGCGCTGACAACGCGGCGCGCGGAAACCACGGTTGAACTTAGCAGCGGCCAGACCTTTGCGATTGCGGGGCTGATGCAAAACAACGTGCAGAATTCGGTCAGTAAATTTCCCGGCCTTGGGGATTTGCCAATCATCGGTAGCCTTTTTCGCTCGACAAGTTTTCAGCGGAACGAGACGGAACTGGCCATCATCGTGACGCCTTACCTCGTGCGTCCGGTGTCGTCTGCCAAGGCATTGGGGGCGACGGATGGCCTAAGGATGCCGTCCGATTTTGAACGCATCGTCGAAGGACGGGTGTTCAAAGATGTGGCACCTGAGAAGGGTGGCAAGGCCACCCCCCCACACAAGCCGCGCCTGGTGGGCCCGGCCGGTTTTTCGCTGGATTAGGAGGAAAGGATGCGTTCGGTTCAAACAGCGATGCGACCTCTTCTGGCAGCCATGCTACTTGGCGCGCTGGTCGGTTGCGCCCCCGTTACCAAGGCGGATCTGGCGGTAAACGAAACCCCAAAGCAACTGGCGGTCGAATGGTCGCGCGAGACGCACCTCGTTGCCTTTGCGCCCAATGAAGCAGCTCTTGGCAAGGACGCGAAGGCCGCACTCACCGGCTTCCTGGGAAAAAACTACACCGGCCCGGACGATAGCATCCTGATCAATCCCGGCGCCTCGGTCGATGGAAGGAATGCCCTTTTCAAAGCGCGGGGAAGGGGGCTGCAGAATTTTCTTGCGGACATCGGCTATGCCTCATCGGTGTTGCCCTCGAATGCCGGGGTCGAGAACAGCGCGATTGTCGCCGTCGAACGTTATGCCGTGACGTTTCCTGATTGCCCGGACTGGCATCAGGCACCGCCGTTTACGAACGGGGTCTGGAGCAATTACGGATGCGCGAATGCGGTGAATTTGGGACAGATGATCGCCGATCCCAGGGATTTGGTGACCGGACGCGATCTTGGTCCGGCGGACGGTACCGTTGCGGCAGCGGCGGTGGCGCGCTACCGCAAGGGTGAAGTAAAGGAATTGAAAAAAGAGGCAACGGTGGACGATGGCGGCGACAAATAACCTTGTAGAAACGCCCGTTTTGCATCCGGAGGCAGACCCGTTTCTGGCCTTTGTTTCGGACGATGTTACCCATGAGACTCTGGACCTTCTGGCAAAGCAGCAGCAATGGCCTGGAAAAGCGGTTTTTTCCGGTGGCGTGGCGGCGGCAATCGAGGCGTTGGGTTCGCGCCCGGCACCGGGTCTTCTCATTGTCGATTTGACGGATTCGCAGCAACCCCTGGCGGATGTGCACAATCTGGCCGAAGTTTGCGACATTGGCACGACGGTGATCGCAATCGGAGCTGTGAACGATGTGCAGTTGTTCCGCGCACTTCTGGATGCGGGCGTTACCGATTATTTGGTCAAGCCGGTTACGTTTGAAGCCTTTGAGCGGGCAATCCATTCGCTTTCCAGCGCAAAAGCGAAAACAGAAGAAAACAGCCCCGGCAGGCTGATTACCATCGTCGGCGCGCGTGGCGGGGTTGGTGCCAGCACGCTTGCCGTAAACAGTGCGTGGCTGATTGCAAACGAACAGAAGCGGCGCGTGGCATTGGTGGACGTGGATCTCCAATTCGGCACGGTTTCCCTTTCCCTGGATGTCGAACCAAGTAGGGGGTTTCGCGAAGCCTTGGAAAATCCAGAGCGAATCGACGAACTTTTCGTAGCCAGCGTTCTCGTCCATGAGGGCGATAATCTTTACGTTCTTGGCGCGGAAGAAGCCCTGGACGAGACGCTCGCCTTTGATCCGCAAGGGCTCCATCGCATGCTTGTCGAGCTTCGCCGAAATTTTGAATGCGTGATCCTTGACCTTCCCCGTGGGCTGGCGCTGCGTTATTACGAAGCGTTGGAGAAATCTGCGATTGTTGCGGTTGTGACGGATTTTTCGCTGGTCGGCATGCGTGATTCCGCCCGTCTTCGTTCTCTTATTCGCAGCGTTGCACCGCGCGCGAAAATCTCCGTTCTTGTCAATCGCACGCGACCGGAAGACGGAAGCGACGTGCCTAGAAGCGCTTTTGAAGAAGCGATCGGCATGCCGATCGATGAAATTATTCCCTATGACCGCAAGGCAATCGCGTTTGCCAACCGGTCTGGAAAGCCGGCACCTGCCGTTATGACGGGCAGTGCGCTGGCCAAAGCCTGCCGAAAAATAAGCCATATTTTGTCCGGGGTGAAAGCCGTCAAGAAAAGCTTCCCCCTCATAAAACTGTTCAAGCAATGAAAACACGCCTCTTCGGAAAACGCGCCTCCGCTACGATTCATTCCCTTGAGGGTTCGACCTTCGACAGGGGGATGAAACCGGCTGGCAGCACCGCACCCGCAGCCAGGAAAAAAGATGGTGGCGAGGTCATCGAATCCTTTCCACTCCCGGGAGTTGATCTGGAGGCGGCTTTTCTTCACCTGCAACCGATTGTATGCGAACGCCTTGTTGCGACGGCACAGTCGGGTGCTGCGCGCGGAGCGTTGGCCAAACAGGTTCAGGAAATTATTCGTGAAAATATTCAGGAGAAAAATACCGCTAAAACGGCGTTTACGGAAAGGGAGCTTGTTACCCTTCTTTTGAATAGCCTTGTTTCCTTTGCAGGCGGTGCGCCTTGTACTGCGACCGACAAGAAAAGGGATGCCCGCGAATATGATGCGCCGTCTTCAAGCCGTTCAAAGGTCGAAGCGGCAAATTTACAAATTCGGGCGGTGCTGCTTGACCGTCTCGACATTGCCGCCGCCGCCGAATTGCCACGCGCCGAGCTGGCAAAGCAGATTGCAGACGTGCTTGGAGAAATTCTTCAAGAACAGGATATTCGTCTCAACCAGCTGGAACAGCGTGATCTGATTACGTCGCTGATCAATGACATGATGGGTCTTGGCCCATTGGAAAAGTTGCTGGCCGATGAAAGCATCAGCGACATCATGGTCAATGGCATCAACCAGGTCTTTGTAGAGCGCCATGGCAAGCTTGAGCTTACGGACGTAACCTTTCAAAGCGAAGCCCATCTTATGAATATCGCCACGCGGATCGTGACCAAGATTGGTCGCCGCATCGATGAAACGATGCCTCTTGTCGATGCCCGCCTGGAGGATGGAAGCCGCGTCAACATTATCATTCCACCGCTTGCGGTCGATGGTGCGTCCATTTCCATCCGTAAATTTTCAAAGACACGGATCACCCTGGATACGATGGTTTCCCAGCAAAATATTTCCGAGAAAATGGCAACCCTTTTAAAAATCGCGTCGCGCGCCCGGTTGAATATTCTGATTTCTGGCGGAACGGGGTCTGGCAAGACAACGTTGCTAAACGCGCTTTCTGCGACAATCGACCCAGGCGAACGGGTCGTCACAATTGAAGACGCGGCGGAATTACAGCTTCAACAGCCGCATGTGGTTCGTCTGGAAACACGGCCTTCCAATCTGGAAGGACAGGGCGAAATCACGATGCGGGATCTGGTTAAAAATGCCCTGCGCATGCGACCGGACCGGATCATTCTTGGCGAAATTCGCGGTTCCGAAGCCTTGGACATGCTCCAGGCGATGAACACCGGCCACGAAGGCTCGATGTGCACAATTCACGCAAACCGCCCGCGTGAGGCGCTGACCCGGCTGGAAAATATGGTGGCGATGGCGAATATAAGCCTGCCGGCAAAAGCGGTTCGCAACCAGATTGCCGATGCCATCGATTTAATCATCCAGGTAAGTCGCATGCGCGATGGCGTTCGCCGGCTCATCAGCGTCATGGAAGTTGTCGGCATGGAAGGTGAGGTGATTACAACCCAGGAGCTTTTCCGCTTTGACTTTGAAGGCGAGGGGGATGACGGCATCCTGCGCGGCAAATTCCATTCCAGCGGCACGCGACCGAACTTCCTGCCGAAAGCCGAATATTACGGCCTCGGACGGGCGTTGATGGAGGCGCTGTAATGGGGGCGTTTGTTGGCAGTGATGACTTTCTGATGCTGGTGGTTCTGCTTGGGGTAGGCGGCGCTTTAATGGTGCTGGCCCTTGGTGTTCTTGGAATAAATACGCGTCGTCGACTGGATCGCCGTATCAAGAAAATCAGCCACCGTATCGAGATGGCATCCGAGGTGGAACCGAAAGCCGGGATCAAACGGGGGCAAATCTATAGTTCGATCGGCGCATTTGACCGTCTGTTGCGGCGATGGCTTCCAAATCCGGCGGTGTTGCAGCTGCGCCTCGAAAAAACAGGCAAGCGCATTCTGCCGGGCGAATATGTCCTTGTTTGCGCGTTGTTGGTTGCCGCGGTTTCTTTTCTTTCGGCCAAACTGTTCGACCTTCCGGGCCTGCTTGTGCTTGCGATGGGAGCCTTTGCCGGCATTACGCTTCCCCATCTTGCCATTGGTTTTTTGATTACGCGGCGCATAACCCGTTTCACCAGCCTTTTTCCAGATGCGATCGATCTGATCGTGCGTGGCTTGAAATCGGGATTGCCAGTTTCGGACTCGATTGCTGCGGTAGGCCGGGAGATTGGCGACCCGGTCGGTTTGGAGTTTTGCCGGATCGACGAGCATATGCGCATGGGGCAAACCCTGGAAGAAGCCCTGCACAATGCGGCAAAACGGATCGACACGGCCGAGTTCAAGTTTTTCGTCATCAGCTTGTCGGTTCAGCGTGAGACGGGGGGGAACCTGACAGAAACCCTGGAAAATCTTTCTGACATTCTGCGTCGCCGCCGTCAGATGAAATTGAAGGTGCGCGCCATGTCGTCGGAAGCGCGCGCCAGTGCCTACATCATCGGTTCCTTACCGTTTTTGATGTTCACCATTCTGTACCTTTTAAACCCTGAATATGTCATGACGCTTTTTGTTGATCCGCGAGGAAAAATTCTATTGGGTGCGGGCCTTGGCAGCATGGGCCTCGGGGTTCTTGTCATGATGAAGATGGTGAGGTTCCAAATCTGATGTGGATTGATCGCATCCCCTTTGACATGGCACCAGAGGATTTTATTGCCTTGCTGGGCGCGGCGGCGGCCATGGTTAGCGTGATGGCCGTTTGGGCGGGGCTGGTCGCCCGGAACCCGATGGCAGCGCGTGCGCGCAATTTGTTGGCACATCGAAGTGAACTTCGGGCGGGATTGCTTGCCGCCCCGCGCCGCCATGAGCGGCGGGAGTTTGGCGTTGGGCTAATGCACCGGGTTGTGGAGCGGCTCAATCTCATGCGCTCCGATCAGATCAGGAAAGTCACACGGCGTCTTTCTCAGGCGGGTTGGCGGCGGCGCGATGCGCTGGTCATCTACCTGTTCTTGAAAGTGGCGTTGCCGCTTGTTTTCGGAATTGTTGCCGCCTTTCTGATTTATGGTGTCGGTGTTTTTGGAGACGCGCCGATGTTCAATCTTGTCTTTGCGCTGGCGGCGGTTCTGGCGGGCGCTTTCGCGCCGGAACTTGCCGTAAAAAACAAGATCGGGCATCGCCAGCAGCAAATCCGCCTGGCCATGCCGGATGGGCTCGACCTGATGGTTATCTGCGCGGAAGCGGGGTTAAGCCTGGACGCGATGCTGGAACGTGTCTCGCGGGAACTTTCGCTTTCCTGGGTTGAACTTGCTGACGAACTTAGTTTTACGGTTATCGAACTTGGCTTTCTGCCACAACGCAGAGAAGCGCTGGATCATTTAACAATCCGGGCGGGGATTTCTGAAATTCGGGCACTTACGAACACGCTGGCCCAAACGGAAAAATACGGCACGCCGCTTTCCCATTCTCTCCGTGTGCTGGCGAAAGAATTTCGCGATGAACGCCTAACCCGGGCAGAAGAAAAGGCGGCGCGGCTTCCGGCTGTTCTTACTGTGCCGATGATTGTTTTTATTCTTCCGGCGCTTTTTATTGTGTTGATCGGGCCTGCCGTCCTCAACGTGCTCGACGGCCTTGGCGGCATGAAATGAGGTGGGGGGCGTTACCGGGTGGTGTCGGCATCCCTATGGCGGGTCATGGCGCTGTTGGTTCTGTCCGCATCGGAAAGGGTCTGCAAATGGCGGTAATAGGCAAGATTGTTTTGCACCACCGCTTCGCTGGCATCGATGCGCCCAACTCTTTCCGCGGCCTTGAAATCACCCGCCAGCCCATAAGCAAGCGCCAGGTTTTGCCGTTCGCGCGGCGTTGCTTTGGTGTCGGCGGCGACGTCTTTCAAAAGTGCGATTGCCGCATCGTAATTTCCGGAAAAGGCCAGGGAAAGGCCAAGATTGTTGCGAGCGGAGATGCTATCGGGGCTGCGCGCAAGGGCTTTCCGGTAGTAAATTTGCGCGGCTTTATGGGCACCGGCATGGTCGCGCGCCACGCCCATCCCGTTGAGGGCGGAGACGTTTGCCGGATTCAGTTGCGAGAGCTTTTCGAAGGCCTCGAACGCCAATTGCGGCTGATTGAGACCAAGGAGCGTGCGCGCAAGTGCCTTAAGGGCGCGGGCATGGTTTGGGTCAATGTCCAGCACGGCGCGGAACGCCTCGGCCGCTTTGGAAGGGGCGTTGGCGGCCCGCAGGGTGATGCCAAGTTCGAACAGGGGTTCCGTTCGCTGGGGGTCGCGATCATGGGCGCGTTGATAAATGCCGGCTGCCGAGGCCAGATTGCCACTGGCGCGGGTGGTGCCAGCTATTCGCAGGAGGGTGTCCACCGAGGTTGCCTCCACCGCCTTTGGGCTCGGCGTCGGTTGTTGCCTGCCTTCGTCCGATGCGCAGGCGGCCACAAGAAAGACAAGGCCGATCGGCCCAAGCTTCATGGCTGGGGACAGCCGGGAGAGACATTTTTTCAACCAGATCATGGCGGGGCAAGTGTAACGTCTGCTCCCTTGCTGAATGGTAAACAGCGATGTTGAAAATCACGGAATTTGCGTGGAATTTTCGCAAACTGCGGCGATGCCGGTCGGGCTCGACGGCGGTTGAATTTGCCTTCGCAATGCCGGTTCTGGCGGCGGCGCTCGTTGGCCTGCTTGAACTGGCCATGATTATGTTTGTCACCACCCTGATGGAGGGCGGCCTGCGCGAGTCGGCCCGGTTTGGAATTACCGGTTTTGCGCCCCAGGGAATCAGCCGCGAACAGCGCATTCTCGACATTGTTGCAGAACATACGATTGGTCTTGTGGATGTGGCCCAGGCGGAGATGACGACCCTTGTCTACCCGACGTTCGACGACATCGGCGAATCGGAGCCTTATACGGATGATGCGCCCGCAAATGGCATCTATGATATCGGGGAAAGCTTTGTCGACATCAATGGCAACGGCCAGTGGGACGCGGACATGGGCGCGTCTGGCGCGGGGGCGGCGGGGGACATTGTCGTTTACACCCTTGCCTATGACTGGCCATTGCTGACGG
This sequence comes from Rhodospirillaceae bacterium, assembly GCA_002746255.1. Classification (NCBI taxonomy): domain Bacteria; kingdom Pseudomonadati; phylum Pseudomonadota; class Alphaproteobacteria; order Rhodospirillales; family Rhodospirillaceae; species Rhodospirillaceae bacterium. Next base: position 42,185 of record NVWO01000016.1, read on the forward strand.
GCCTGCTTGGTGCCTTCATCGGCGAGGATGGCAAGATCCGGCTTGCGGCAAGCGTTGCCGTTCAGAACGAACCTTTTTAGGGGCTGTGATGGTTTGCTTTCATCGAATGAGGAAAGACCAGCGGGGATCAGTTCTGGTCGAGATGGCCTTCATCTTACCGATATTGGTCACCATGATGCTGGCCGGGGTGGAACTTTCCCGTTACGTGCTGTTGCAGCAAAAACTTGATGCGATTGCGATTACGACGGCCGACCTGGTTTCGCAGCGTGAGCAGATTTCTTCGGCCACCGTCGATCAAATCTTTGCGGCAGCGGGTCACGTGATCGCCCCTTTCACCTTCGGCGCGGACGGCATTGTCATGGTGACCTCGGTAAGCGCCAGCGGTGGCAATGGGCCACGTGTCGATTGGCAGCGCAGCGGCGGTGGCATGCTTTCCGCCAGCAGCACGATTGGAACCCCGGGGGGGGTGGCGACGCTTCCAGCTGGTTTTCAGGTGCGCGATGGCGAGAACGCCATCATTTCGGAAGTCTTCTACAATTATTCGCCATTGTTGCAGACGGCGTTTTTTACGAGCACGCAAACCTATCACCGTGCGCTGTTCCGTCCGCGTTTTGGCGATCTGGCGCAATTGCAATAGTCACAATTGCCCATCCGTTTGATCAGCGCTTTAGAGCGCAGCATTCCTCTCCGGCTCGCAGGATGGCAGTTTTCATCTGCAGGTCCGTCAGTTTTTTCGCCAGTGCGCGCATCGCCTGCGCACCTTCCTTGCGGCCATTTTTATTCGCCAGAAAAAACCACTTATAAGCTTCAATGTAATTCTGGGGGATGCCCTCGCCGCGGGCATACATGCGGCCAAGGTTGTATTGGGCGGCGCTATGGCCCTGTTTTGCAAGAGGTTCGAATAGTCTGTAGGCCGTCACATAGTCCTTTTGCTGATAGGCGTAGATGCCAGTTGAAAAGTCGCCCAGTTTCTGGGCCATGGCGGGCGAAAAACCGGCCAAGCCCAGCACCCCGGGCAGCATCGCCACCAAGGTCACTTCGCTGAGCAACAGCAACACGAGGCAGGGGAACGAACGCAGCGTCAGGCCGATGACGAGCAGGATGACCAGCGCCGTGACCGGCAACACCAGCTTCAAAGGCAACCGTGACACCTTTTGCC
>NVWO01000017.1 GCA_002746255.1 Rhodospirillaceae bacterium
TTCAGGGAATAACCAATATGGTCTTTGGTCTTTCATTTCATTTAAAGTTTAGACATTATTGTTACCGATTGAGTTGGTTGTTTAAAATTTACTGCATGTTTTTGGGATTGGGTGTTTAGCCCAATAAGTTCTTCCATTGCATTAAATGATGAATTTAAGTATGTTCTAACCCATTTTTCAGCATCAATACTGCCGGGGAGTTGTTCTATTATTTCATCTTCCTTTCGTAAAGCATGATACTTTCTTAAACAACGATTGCTACAATATTTTGCGTGTGGTTGCCTCCCTATAACTTTTTTAGTGCAGTATAAATATTGGCATTTTTTCATATCGTTCTTCTTTTGATGTCCTCTTGTAATAGTTTAGAATAATCATCCCAAAGTTCATGTAAAAAATTCTTTGATGCATTTATAGCCCTAATGTGTTTTTCTATTGTCTGCTTTCGCACATCTTTGGTTTCATTCATTACGAATTTACCGTTAAATACCTCTAATCTTAATTCCAGGTCGCCCTGTACACCCTCCAAATAACTTGTTACAATTACCTTGTCTTTATAGTGTTTCACAATATACCTCCTGTCCTAATTTTTTCTCATAGAATCGGCTTGACTCTGAGTTGTACCACATATTCACGCTTCCTCTTTTGCCCACCTCTTCGGGCTTGATCTTTAAGAACCCTATCTCTGATTGATTATGGTGAGGGAATAATCGACCTGTAGGGTTGCCGTGTTCGTCTATTTCTGTTAGTGGTCGATGTACTATTATTACATTCATAGCTTTGTTAGCGAACGCCTCACCACCTGAAAATTCATACATACTCGGTGCTTTAGGATGTGTGCCTCTTTGACCGCTACGATCACTACGGGCATGTGCAGCGATGTTTATATGTACATTATAATCCATTGCAATCCTTCGTATCTCTGTTAGTCTGTCCTCTAAGTATTTATCTTCTCTGCCCCCGTGTTTCTCAAAGCTATGCCTTAGCTCATTGAAAGGGTCGAGCGTTACGGTGTCAATTTGTTCATTTCTTAATATGGTTTTAACTTCTTTTATAAAGGTGTCTAAATAAAGTTCTTCGTCTTTAAGTTCTAAGATCAGGTATTTATCTTCAAGTTCTGCTGTCCATTTGTAGAATTCATCTTTAGTCATAGACTTTTTTTCCATTTCCTTACCCGAATGAATTTTAATCAGTTTATTTAGTACTCTCGGTGCATTACCCGTCTCAGGAGAGAAGATAATATGCTTCCACCCATATAAGTCAGTTAAGTTTCTAAGGACGTTCATTAAAAGATAAGACTTACCATGTGAACTAAGCCCTCCCCAGTATGTAGTAGTGCCCTTTAAGACGGTGTAATATTCATCCCAACCAGCCCAACCGACACTTACCCCTCTCGGTAATCCATTGTCGTAGATATACTCTAATTGATCCTTAACGGTATGTGTTGTCTGCCAGTTCATATTATTGTTATTTCTGATTTTACCTTTTCCTGTTTTTCATTTAAGTAACTATCAAAATGTTCTACACTAAATAGTGTTTCTGGTCTTAAATATTTAGCATATTGTGTATTTAGCCAATCCCTGCATTTATTGTCAATTACTTTTTTAAAGTCTTTAACGGTAAATTTTTCTTCTAACCTGTCCATTACTAATTGTTGAATATTTCTTGCATGGTAAGAATAATTACTACTTACCTTTTTATTTAAGTAATTTACAATTTCAATTACATATTCACTTTCATATTCAGAGTTTGCTTGTGGTTTTGCTAAAGCAAATATTTTACCTGTTTGATCACCGCCTTTTTTACCTGATTTTGAGCGTAAAATACTAATCCTATTGTCATTTATCATGCGTTTTTGGCATAATTGATCACCATCAAAAGAACACACGTTTTCATCTATTAACTCATCTATTGCATTGCTAATTTCATCAACAGTATAAGGCAAATGTTTAACAAGTTGATAAGCAAAATTTTTACTTTGCTTATCTGTTTGCTTGTACTTTTGCCTTAGCAAAATAGTACCATAATTTTCTGATTTATGCATTAAACACATAATTCCTTTTATATAAATACCATGAGTTGAGGCACTACATTCATTCAGCTTTTCATCTGTCATAATATCTTGCACATATAATGGTATATATGGTTGATCTCTAAGTGCCATATTAACTATTGTTTACTTTTTATAATAAAAAAAGGCAATTATCTTAATTCAACCAATGGCATATTTAAAATTTCGGCAATCCTTATATGGTGCTTTTCGGGTATTTCTATACCATTATTAAACCATTGAGTAACTAATGACCGAGTTATGCCTAATTTATCAGCAAGCCAAACGTACTTTACGCCCCTTGCATCTAAAATTGATTTGACTTTCTTTTCATTCATGGCACAAATATAAACATTAGTTTAATATAACCTAATTCATTTTACTAACAATCTGATATACTTATTAACATTAAAATAATTATTAGTTTTTAATAAACAAGAAAAAAATCATTTAATTTTAAAAGCACCACTACACCGAATTGTGCTACGCAACTAATCGGACGGGTTCGGAGCTTTCTCGTAGCGAGAACCTTATCTCCATTTGGCTCACGTATCTCCCGGTGGTGCTTATAAGCGTTTAGTTCTTTCTTTTAACATGGCTTGAGCTAATTGATATGATTTTCTTGATACCATTTGGGCACTATGTTCTTCTTTAGAATTATCAAAATCATAATTTTTATGTGATGCTATTACTTGCATCGCTTTAGCTGCGAAATAATCTAATAAGGTCATGCCTTCTTGTGCTGAATTGCTTCGCCTTTGAGTGCCAGTAACTTCATTGTCATACATTGGTCTGGGAAATGCTTCTGGGTTTTCCATAATTAATTAAGTTTAGTTATTAAAGTCCATTTTGGTTTGTATGTAACTTTTTTGTAATTGATACTCAGCTACTACTTTTCCTGTAGATGTAGTTATAAGGGTTGTTTTTACGTTTATTCCCATATCCCTTATATCCCATATTCTCGCCCCCAACCGGAAACATCCAAACATATCAAGGGCTTGTAAAGGGTTTAATGTATTACCTTCTTTAAGATACCAAAGTATCTGAGTAGTCTGTGATGGGTTTTCTTTGTAACGATTTGTTGATGTGTCGGATGTTTTCATGGTTTAGGTTTAAAGCTCCAGTTATCATATTTAGAAATATATTTTATTGACCTTTGATCTGGCATTTTAATTTCTATTTGTTCTATTTGCTGTCCTGTTAATCCCTTTTCTTTTAAAAAATCAATGAATAATAAAATCCATGATTGTTGTAGTTCGCCTATTTGCTCTCCATTAGCATCAAAAGCTACGGTAGTTCCATTTCTAATAAGATATATTGTTACTGGAGTTTTCATAACAGTTATTTTTGGGTTATTTGAATTTAATATTATTGATAATCATATTGGTTATAAGTTTTGATTTTATCTTTTACCAGTTTAATAGTCTTGTCGATCTCTGAGATGAGTTGTACGTGCATATCTAAGTCGGGTTGAATCCTGAGTATAAAAGACTTCATAAATGGATAATAGCTCATAAAATCGCAGTATTTTGCCCCTGTGACCATTAATCCACCCTGAACCTGCCATTTATACTCATTGGGCAGTTCGTTTCTGCTAATATAATTCAAATGAGTTTTACGGAGAGGGCATTTAATTTCAAGCAATCCATTCTTCATTAATCCGTCAGGTGAATATGCAACCCAATCTTCGTAATCATCCAGTAAACAAATCCCGGTTTCTTTTACGTTTCCGACTTCATGTTCATAGGCTTTTCGGGCTTCGGGTTCAAGTTCTTTGCCCTTCTCCATAATAGCGTTCGAGTAGGCATCTTCGATTTCACCTGTGATTATTTCGCCTGCAAGGTCGGTTATTAAGTCTTTATAGGTAGTTGTACTATCACCTGCCATTACTTTTGCGAAACGTGTACCTGTGATCTTGCCTGCTCGTATCGCAAACCAACTCTCGCTACCTTGTTGGATGTCTATTGTCGTCATTTAGATAATTCGTTATCAAGATTAAACATAAATTTAATTATCTTTTCACTTGCAGTTTGCCAATCTTCTATCTTTAGTTTATCGGCAACTATCAAATCCTTACAATATGAAGTTCCCATTGATACATATTTACTCTGCTCCCTTTGTAACGCTTTACCGTAGCTGGATTTAAAAGATTGCTGATAGATGGGTTTCACAACTAAGTAATCGTTACCTTTCTTTGATGTTCGGGTTTCTTCGGTAAATTCGCATTCCTGTCCTTCGATGAACTTCTTTTGATCTTTTGACTTTGAGGTATAGTAAGCTGTTTTGTCAAGATACTTTATTTCAAAGCTGTACGTCTTACCGAATTTTCCGTCCCGTTCATCTTTATAGGTTACTTTTTTTATTACTTCTTTCATTGGTTTAGGTTTTAATTAACATCAAAATATTTCATCATTACTCTTAATAGATTATCGTAATCACCTGACTGTGCTTCTTTTTGAATTGCATCCCAATCCATATTATTTTCTTTTGCTACTTTTGAAGCCCTCGCTAAGATAAAAAAAGCATTGCCATCTTCTCCAATGATGTTTAATTCAGGTTTTGTTTCTGTGTTTTCCATGATTTTGATTAGTTTATTTATTTTTAATTGTCTCTTCGGCTTTGTTAAATGCGTTATCAAATTCTTCTTTGGTGCATTCTTTTACTGATTTCTCTTTTATATTTTTAATTAAATGATGCTTGATTGTACCGTGATTTTGTAATTCAATTCCAGCGTTTTCTTTTACATCAAGAAACGCTTTCATATATGTTACAATAATCACAGTGTATTCATCTATCATTTTCCAATGATGGCAGTTGTCTTTGTAGTATTTTGTTTTCATWTGATAGGGTTTTCGTAAATATTACCTACGATTTCAATATCTTTTTGCATTGAATCTACTAAAGATAAAGTTGAATGATAATTTGTTGTTGAATATTGTGCCAATTCATTATCCCAAAATACTTCTGTTGGCATATAATCATTTTGAAATGAATTAATTAAATCGCCCTCATAAATCTCTTTGCCGTTTTTATCGAGTAGTCCGGTGAATTGATTTATGATAGTACCTTCAATCCTACAGTCCATTTTACAGTTCCATTCCGCCCCATCCCAGATGGTAGGGTTATAATCAAACTCGTTTCCATCCCAAGCTCTAAATTTTAGTGTTTTCATAGTTTCATGTTTCGTTTAAAAAAAGATTGATACAGTTTTCAATACAAAAATAGTCCTCATTGAATTTCTCTGCACAAACTATAGGGATAACTTCTCCGCAATGGTGGCATATTACATCTCCACATCTACAGCTATATGCTGTGCGCCCGCAATCGTCACACTCCCTCGAATCTTCTCCCTCTTGCCAGTTATCAGTCATTTTCTATGGATTTGATTGCTTTTTCAACAGCTTTTCTTATTCTTGTTGTTCCTTTATGAGTATATGGGTATTTAATATAATCCATAACCATTTGACACGCTTCCAACAATTCATCCCTCTCCTTCTTAACCTCTTTAAGTTTTTTCCCAAACATAAATCGTTCCTTAACAGCTTCTTTTAAAAGTTTGAGAGTTGATTCATATTGCTCCTTAACCTTTGGGTATAGTTTGCCGAGTTCGATAAGGGTGGAAGGATGTTTATCCAGTCCTTCATACGTAGGCGAAGTATCTGTTGGTAAACTTAATCCTTGACTATCTTTTTTTTTCCCCATGATTTCTTTATGTATTAATTTACTATTAAAATTATTTGAAAAAATTACCGAGTTATTTTCCATGATTTCTAAGGGTTAGTTTTTTTATTTATTAAGTGTATATTTTTATCTGCATAAATCTCAGCTTCTTCATAGGTTTTGAAATCCTTTATGACTTCATCCCATCTGTTTAGAAATATATATCCATTATCTGTTTTGAAACAATAAATCCAACTACTTGTAATTTGTTTTTTCATTTTATTATTTCTTTAGCTGATTTTAAAACGCTTGTTTCAGTTATTTCAACACTGTTCATTCCTAAGAATTTAGCCATTTGCTTTGCTTTATATTTTGTTGGGTAAGTAGCTGCTTTATCTAATGTACCATATTCTATCCCAATGCGTGTAATGCGGTTAAAATAGCTTTTGAGACGATCTGAATATATTACCCATTCTTTCATAGCTTTTAATTTAAACAAATTTCTATTACTACACCGCAGACTTTTTCATCCTCGTAAATGGGTATAGTAAAAGTGGGATCAACTATTATATATGGTTTTTTTAGTTTCATTTTGTTAGTGTTAATTTGTGGCTGCAAAGAATATTCGCTACGTCTTTACAGCCGACCCCGCTTGGGACTTAGCAGAACCCTTGCGGGGTTGCTTCTTTGATTGCTTCCTTTGCATATTTTTTAATATGGTCTGGCGTTGATTCCATTTCGACCATATCAATAAGCGTTTTCAACATTTCCGGTGCTGCTGCCATTAGCTTGGCGTTGGCTTTTACTTCTTCGTCTTCGGCATAGCCATATAGAGAAGTTATATTATTTTGTTTTGCAGGGTCGTCTGCATTGGTGGCAATAATTATTTTTCCGCTTCTGTCTACGATTCCCCATTTTCCTTCTGTGTGTTTTGTTTTCATGGTGCTAAGTTTTGGTTTCTCGGTTTGCCGAGCCAGTGTTCCTGTTCCTTATACGTATTTGGTAACAAAGGGTTACATTTGATTTCAAAAAAAATTACACCCAACCCCCTTTTATCTTCTTATATCCCCTGTTAATAAGCTCAAATGTCATTAGACGGTCTGATAATTTGCCCTTAGGCAATCTATGCCTCCATTCCTTACGTAAATCCACACCCATATCGTCAAAATCATTAAGCATATTCTCGAAAGCCCTCTCTATTGTCATGGGTTTTATAAGTACTTTTTTCATTTCAATCATTTTAACGCAACAAAGTAACGAAAGGTTACAATAGCATCCAAATTTATTTGCAATAAAAATGATTTATTTTTCAACAATGTGAGGGAAACACTGATATTAAAGGAAAGTTAAAATGAAAAAACCCCCTATAATTTCTTATAGAGGGTTAGAAGCGCACAAACCCGTCCCCATACAGACAAGAGCCCTGCCAACATTTGGCGGGGTTTCTTGTTTGCAAAGATACAAATAATTCTAAAATACGCAAGTCTAAAATTTGGCATACTATTTGAAGGTATAAAGACGAAGCCGCAAAGTGCGCTAACACCTTACGGCCTCTAAGTACAAGTTACCTTAATAACTCGTACCATGAAAACAAAGATAACATATTCTTCTCAAAAAATCAATCCTTTTAGTGGTATTTTTTTCGCCATCAAGTCAATAAAGAAAAAAAAGATTGCCAAATTAATCCTCAGACACTTAGGCAAGAGAGTGAAACAAACCAAGTATTCTTATTCAGATATTATACTGAACTGGATATTTTGCAACCTATGTGGCGCACAACGCATAGAAGACTCAGTAAAAATGAAATACTACCTCGACAACATTCCTGAGATAAGGATGCCCTCTCCCGATATGATACTTAGAATATTCCGAAAACTATCCACTAAGACAGAAACATTTAACACCCAAAGGGCGACACACCAGTTTAACATCAACCTCACAATGAATAAGTTAATGTTATCTATATCTGATAAGTTAAACCTAATAAGAGGTGATACTTTAGACTATGATAACGTAATACTTGAGTGTGAGAAATACGATAGTAACCGGACATATAAAGATGGTGAAAAGTATAAAGTGAAAGGCTACCAACCGGGAGTTGGATTTATAGGAAAAGTTCCCGTATATATAGAAGGGCGAAACGGCAACAGCAGTGCAATGCACAAGATGGATGAAACAATCGGAAGGGCGTTTGAGATTTTAAAAGAAAAAAACATCAGGATAAAAAGATTCAGAAGCGATGCAGCAGCTTATCAAGAAAAGATAATAGTAATGATGGAGAAAAAAGGAATAGAATATTTTATAAGATGCAGAAACTCTAAGGCTCTTATAAGCGAAGCTGAGATACCATGTTTAAAATGGGACGAGATATTTATACGAGAACAAAAACTTGAATCTACTTCTTTAGAATACTATCCTTTCAACAGAAAAGAAAACCCTTGCAGGGTTGTTGTGGTGAGGTCTTTAAATGAAGGAGGATACAACTACAGGGGTATAGCCACAAACAACCGGAGCTTAACCGACCAGCAGGTGATTAACTTCTACAACCAAAGGGGGGCTATAGAGAGAAACTTCGATATGCTTGGTAATGATTTTAACTGGAAACGATTACCGTTTAGCTTTTTAAACGAGAATACGGTGTTTATGATTATCGAAGCCATAGGGTCTATTATCTATCAATACCTGATAAGAAATTTCAGTAATAAGATAGACTTCGTAGGGCGTAGATTCCGATTAAAAAGATTTATTTTTCAGTTTATTATGGTATCCGGTGAGTGGGTAAACCACAACATAAAACTATTTACGAACAGGGATTATACTCCGCTTTTGGAATAAATTAATCTTGATAGCTTGTTAATGTTCCGTTTTCAAAATACAAATATAAATCATTATAAACCCATTGTTCATGTATCCCCCAAGAACCTACTGATTTATTAATGTCTTTTGGATAACCCAAGCTGTTTGATGCCATTGCTGATGTCATTCCTAACCAATATTCATGTTTTAATATTTTATTTCCATCAATTTTACCGAAGGTTTCAACTATACTAATATTCCATTGTTGCCTTTCCATTCTCTTTTGTTCATCTTCTTCGCTTTTAACACGTTCTAACTCCCTTTCATAAAAAGACAAAAACTCATCAGTAAATTTAAAGCAAGCATCAACTATATATCCTTTTCGCCCTTCATATTCTGCTGAGAAAAATACATCTTCGAGTTTAAATAAAATTACACTTTGACCTTTATATATCGTCTTTATAACAGGCGATGCAAAGTCTATAGATTCCTTAAAAACACAATCTCTGGATAACACTCCTTTTACTTGTGCTTGTGCGAGAGATGATATACATAATAATATGATAAGTAATTTTTTCATGGCTTTTAGATTATGCACTAAAAGCTCCAGTAGTGCGTTATATAAATAAAGCGTGGAGCTGAATCCACCTGAATAAGGTATCGCCAAACACCCGCAACCAAACAGAAACAGTCCACGCAGAACTTTCCGTTATCGGTTGCTATAATAAACATTGGCGATTTTAATTCAGAACAGATTAACGCTTTTACTTACCTCGGTAAGTTTGATTCAAAGAACGATAAAACAAATATAATGCTTTTATTGTTCTTTATTAAATGAAACGAAAAAAAATAATCCAAAAAGTTCTACAAATAGAGCGATTAATAGCCGGAGGGAAAATAAATATCTTCGATACGCCAATAATAATAAGGAAAATGATTAAAAGGGAATTGAAATAATAAGACTTGCGTATTTTAGAAACCAATAAAACTCAGTATAAATGTGATCTGCTCCTGAGTGAGTAATCCTTTAATAAGGGCGTAACCAATTCCTAAACCCAAAACGAGGCGATACCATTCCCATCCTTGTAAGTTGATTTTACCTTTCGGGCTTTTTGGGGTGTCCTTTTTAAATACAGTTACAATCGTACCTACTACGGGAACTGTCTGTAAGCTCTCCCTTACAAGCCCGCCTAATAGTTTTGCAAACTTGGTGTCTTTAAATGGTTTTTTCATAATAATTAATTTAATTAGTATTTCCAGATTACATTTTCTGCTTTTGTAGGATCATTGTCTATATGGATAAATGTCCCTGCTATTCCTATGCGGTTAAATCCTGCATTCATACAAGCCCTTGTTATTAGGTATCTCTGTCGTCCGTCCTTTACTCTTATATCTGCTGCATATCCTGATGTGTGAGCAGAAGAGTCTACACCTCCTACCTTTTTGTTGTGCTCCTTAGTCCTGTATCCCGAAGTGATAACAAATGAAATACCAGCGATCCCACGTGCCTTATCGAGCATTTCTAATGTGCTTTGTTGCATCTTCTTACCGCTACCTTTTTCATCGGGACTGTCAAACTCTGATATTTTAAAAAAATTCATGCGAATATATTTAATAATGTAACAAAAAGCCCTATAAGGGTGATTAAAACAGTACCTATGACCATAATTTTTGACACCTTATCCCTTAGTAAATAGAATTTTTCTTTTAAACCGGTGTGGTCTTTTACAAGTCCGTTATTACCAAATTCATCCCCCGCCAACACTACCTTAATAGAATGCACATCCTTTCGCATTTTCCCCTGACATTCAATTAATCTGTCTATTTTTTCTTCCATGCCCATTTGCAAAGATATTAAATTTCGTCTTTAAACCAATCATCTGTTAATTCAAAAACAGAGTCTCTTTCTGACTGTGTTAGTGCTGGTAAAATTCTGTCCTCTACAGTAAAGACTATGTCTCCTGTTGTTGGATGAATAACAGGATTACACCATCTTTCAGCTTTAAACCCAGACACTTTATTTTCCAAGTAGTCAAATACTTTTAAATTTAAAGCGTTGAACTTAGACTGGGTACATTTTATTCCTTTCATGGAGTTGCGTATCTTGTTTTTAAATAGTTTCGTATTTTGACCCTGTCTGAGGATGAAACATTCGCATTATATATAATGATTTCCGCCTCTTTTCCTGTTAAAAAAAATCCCGGTGTTATGTTTGCTCCAATCCTTAAAGAAGCCAACCCCTCAGCTCCTGAATCGCCAGTCGCATCAGAACTCCCATCAATTATAATCTCAGATGATACACCATTAAATGTTGATTCGTAAATATGAACACTTGTATCGCTTGCACTCCCTGATAAACTCGCACCTGCAAAAAGTGTAGTTGCACCTCCAGTTTGAAATACAACTTCTCTGTTTCCCGCAGCAACAGCATCTAAAAATGCCTCGTTTCCAGCCCCGCCAAAATTCCCAACAACAAACATCGTATTTGGTTGGGTTATCACCGAAGAAAAAACCCCGCTATCCAAATGATCATTCCCATCGAAATCAATTACTGATTGATTGTTATAATTAGAATCTGCGACTATAAGTAGTGGCTGGTTAGCTGCTGTGCCCTGAGAGACATTACTCACTCCTCTGAAAGTACCGTTTTCAAAATCCCATTGAGACACCCTGCCACCTCCGTCAAAAGTCACACCTTTGTCCGCCCTTAACCACACAGCAAGATTACTAACATTGGTAGGGAGGAAATCTGTAAACTTTCTCCCATGTACTCCTATCCCTATCATGTGAAATAAACCCTTACACTACCCGCACTTAACCGGATAGCAGTTATCCTCTGACGATCATACTGTAAAGAAATGTATTCTCCTTTTTGATGAGAAGTACCAAAATTAGGAGCGTTACCGCTTCCTGCTATCTGGGCGGATACTCCATACTCTAAAGTATTCACATCCTTTGTCTGCATATTGACGGTGGTAAATCCAGTACCATCTTCAAGTATCTCCACCTGACCCACTGGGGTTGTGGAAAAGTCGTGTAAAGCGAGGTCGTTGATTCTGTCCGAACCCTGACCGCCTTCTATTATCATTGAATTGCTCATAGTTCATAATAATTAGCGGATACATATACAGAATTACCTGCCGAACTGGATGTAATTCTAAATATGTATTCTGTGTTTGTGGCTAAAATAAATTCATTTACGTCTCTGGTTTCTCCTGATTCTTTTTGACCAGTACCTAAAGTCTGAAAGTGAAAAATCGTTCCATCGTTTGTGGTGATGACTGTTTTTGATGCGCCCCCTGCTACCGGTGGAACAGCGTTGTTTAGAACAGTAGTTGTCTGACTACTTGTTCTGTTTCTGTTAAAAATCCCTAAATCTGATCCTGTTCCTGCTGTTACCGTAGGAGCTTCCAAGACTTCTAATACTGCTGCTGATGATGAATAAGCTAACACAACCACGTGAATCGTTTTTGTTGTATCAGGAGTCTTGAAATAAATACTAATACTCGCCCCATTACCCAAAGCAGCGTCCCTTACATGAGTCATATACGCTATGCCCTCATGGATTTTTTTATACCCAAAAGCTATAGTTGAGGGAGTGTGTATACCCGCATCGTCTTGCGTGGATATAATCTTTGAGTTTTTGTTGCCGTCTTTTATGTTTATGTTATTCATTAGAGTATTATGTATTGTGAGTTACAAGATTGTGAGAAATCCAGCTCATTATCACAAAGAGAGGGATCGCCTAAAACCACACAATCAAAACTCGTTGAACCTATTGTAAAACTTACCTTATTATCCCTGACTGAACTGGGATAAATTTCTATCTCTATTGCACCGAAAAACTCTGTCCATGTCTGGGTGATAGTAAAATCCCCATCGGAGTCGGTTGTTATGGTAAGTTGTGTAATGATGTCATACTTGTCTATTAAGTTTAGAAAAAATGTCGTTAATGCATTTAAGCCCAACGATAAAGTAATAACATCATTACACCTACCATAAATCGCTTCATAACAACTATCGCAATTAGGCGTTATGTCGTTACAAAAGCCCATTAGTTAATACCTATACACCTGTCAAACACACCAGTTGGTTGGTCTGATGGACATGGTATATCTTCTTGTGTGAATTTCACTATAGCATTCCAGATCACCGCTTGTTTTTTGTCATCAACAATGGGTGCTTTGGGTATTATAGTGGCAATAGAATCTGATAAATGTACTTGTGTTTCTGTCCTATAGCCAAATTTCCACTCCTTGCTTCTTTTGATGTCATTCCAAAAGTTACAATTAGCTTTATAGTTTGGCTCAAAGATAGTCGAAGTAAATTCGTATCCATCTAACGTCTCTAAGGTATCACCAAAACCCGGCTGTAGATTTTCAGCCATTTCGATTGATCCCCTTGCAAATGGAAACACAAATATATCTTTTGCGTTAAGTCCTGTTGTCCATTCAGCGGTAGATGTTATGTCAGTAAAAGTAAAGGTATCTCTGACAAAGAAAAAACTACGAATATCACCTAACTCTTTAGTAGGACAATCAGTACAAATTGGGTCTGCTTGGGATGTTGTACATCCCGGATAATAAACTGACATAATTTTTTATTTTAAGTTACTATTCACAAATCTCAATACAGGATGTCCATGTCTTTGTGACTATTTGGTAATTAAAACTAAGTAAAATATCACTCGGCTTTACCATAACTTCGGTGTTAAACTCCGAAGTCCAGACTTCCTCCTTGTTGAGGTTGAACTCTCCTTGTATTATATTTATGCCTACTAATGAATTAGATATAAGAAATGTCTGCCCCAGTTCATTGGGCATCCCCAAACTAATTCCTGTTATAATCTCTTCTTTATTTAGTTTTAACCTGTTCCTGTCACCCATTACTACGAGTAGCATATTTGCTGTCTCTTCCCTTACGTCCCTATCTCCAAAATCCTGTTCTACCTCTGGTACAGTGCTACTTAAGTGCCTATGGTATATCTCAAACGGGTAACTATCATCTATCATTAATATAGTGGTATCTCCTGTGTTGTCCACTACTGCTGGAACTGTCTGTCTTTTCTCATCGTCTAACTTCGTGATAAGTTCCGCTATCCCCGATACTCTGCCCTTTTGAAACCTCTTACTGTCAAACTGCCCTGCCGTTAATCGGGTGTTAATCTCAGTAACTATCTGGTGTAACTTTGCCATATTTTATCTTTTCATTTCCCATCGTCCCTACCGTAAATCCATAAAACATATTTAAAAGTTCAGGATGTGTCTCAGATAAATCCTTTAGTATATAAAACCAATGTGTTAACCTAATCTCCAAGTTTCTTATCTATTTCCTTGCTTATAATTCTCTTAATGGCTTTTTTGTCACTCGCACTAATACCCCACAGATCACCGTATTGTATAGTTAAAGTCTTAAACAACCCACCTCCATAACTTGAAATAAACCCCGCCCCCCATCCATCTGATATTTGTTCTGCTTGGAACTCCTTACTTAACTTACCGGTAAAACTCAAATCCACCCTACTAACTTGTCTGCCTTCTTTTCTTCTTATTCTTCGGGTGGATTCTGCGTAAGTTCCTATGTTCCTATCCGCCAGATTCTTGCCTTGATTGTGTATTCTCTCTACATTAGAAGTAGCCAAACTCGCCGCTATCTCCCTGACTACAGGATCGGTTTGTTTTAACCCCTTTAGATTAGCACTTAATTTCCCTATCACACTTTCTATATTTGATGAATAGCTCATATTATTGGCTCCTCATATCTTACATGGTCATAACACTCTAAACAATAATCATTAAGGTTAAGATTAACCCCAGCCACAGCTAAAAACAACTCACCTTCATGTTCTATCTCGTCTATCTTGCCACCCCTGTACTTGACCTCATACATATTTCTTAACTCTTTGGCCTTGTTGCGGTCAAAAGCAGTAAACTCATTCAATCTTGAGGTGTAAAGTCGCTCATTCATTAACTCTATCCCTAATAAGTACCATAAGGAAGTAGTGAAAGGCTCTTTGTTGTTACACACGAAAGAGTCAAACGAACAAGTAACTGACCATATACCGCTAAGACCGAAAAGATCATCACCGAAAGTAATGTCACTCTCTGTTATGGTGGTGGCTATAGTCGCTGAACCAGCCCTTAACTCTGCGTTCTTGTTAGTTCCACATGAGAAGCACGCTACCGTACAGCCGTCCTGAGACCTGTTAATGGCGTTTCTAAGGTCAACCACATCAAAGTTCACCCCCGCTAAATTAGTAGCGTCATAGGCTACAAAAATCCTTCTCTCTGAAAAAGTCTGGTAAATATCAATAGTCGTAAACCCTGTCGAGGCAGGAGCAGCCACCGCCTGATTAAAAAGCTCTGTTCCTGTTACTATGTCAAAAATCCTTATAGTAGTGGAGTTTAACGAAGTAAAAAATAAGGAGAGTGTCTGTATGTGTATTGTCTCTAAGTTAGAGTAAGCGAAGTTGTTGTCTGTTCGGTCTAACTCCAAAGTAAATCCCCTGAATTGGGCTGCTGCTGCTGTGGTGGTGGTCGAATCTACCTCCCTTTCAAGATCAATACTCTGGGTGATGTTCTTTAGTTTGTACTTTTTCTTAAACTCAGCGTTTATGTCGGTTTTTAGCCTCCTGACGGCTCTTTCTTCTATATCGTCATATACCCCGTTAAAATCCACTTGTTGTTCGTCTGCGATCTTATCAATCATCTCCAGCTCTATACCGGGAAGCTGGTTAATAAATATACCACTATTAGGGGTTGTCGTGGTGCAACCCTGTACCAAAATGTGCGACTTTAAACAATTAAGCGACATATATCCAATTATTTATAAAAAACCCTTGCCCTGCCATACTGACTGTAAGGAGAGCAAGGGTTCATTATGTTAGGTAATATTAGGTATTAGTAAAGGTGTACCTGTAAGTACCTCTGTTACCTGTCAATCTATCTGTCGCTCTATAGGCTTGATCTATCAAGAACAAACCAAGCTCCTTAGAGATTATAAGCGTCCATCCTTTATTTACTGTGGTGGAAGTACCATAATAAGCATCCGTTTCAGTAGTAGGACATGGACGATAAATTAATTGAGCGTCAAACTCAACCATCCTTACCCTGTCCGATACCTGCATAGGCAAGAAGAAAGTAAAGAAGAAGTCTGATCCTTTCTGTCCGCCTTTGAATCCTTTGTAGTTCATGTACTCTACGATCTGTGCAGCTTCCGGCTCTAATACAAGTGCTTGGTTAGCTCCCAGCGAAGTAGCTACATGAGGGTCTTGAAAGAATTCAAATCCATTAGCCAGTATAGGTGTGTTTATTCCTGACTGATCAGCGACCTTTGCTCTTTGTTGGAGCATGTGGTTATGAATAAGCCCAGTACCTACCATTTTAGGCATCCCGGTGGATTCATTTAACTGGTAATCAGTTAGAACCTGAGTTAAACCTTGATTCAAAGGGTTGTTAGTGGTGTTTAAGACAAGGTTTATCCCTTGTGCCAAGTTATTACCACTCCTTTGGTTTATCCCAATACCTGCTGCTTGATTTACCCATAAATCCTGATTGATACCAGTGAGTAAAGCGTCAGCACTTTCTTTAATGGCGAGTAAAAAGTCGTTCATTAAAGAAGATGACGGAGTACCTACGTTAGCCGCTGCCGATGCTTCCACTGGATATTGGGCGATAGTCTCATCTTCGATATGAAGCCCTATCTGTCTGAAAATGCCCAACCCTACGGTGCGCTCAAAATAAGCGGGTACATTAGTCTGGTCACAACTACGTGTTGTGTCGGTGTGTGCAACATTAAAACGCTGCCTTGCTTTTATGATTACTTCTCGTCTATGCCCTTCGTTGCCGGGATCGTTTAACCTTACAACGTTTGCATTTTTATTAGACAAAAGCATATTAAGATACCCCTGCCAGTTAAGTTTAAATTGGGGGGTGTTTTCTGCTGTTATTTTTGCGATATGTTTTGTTAAGCTATCTGCAAAACCTAATCCTCGTGCCATGATTTTATAGTATTATGCTGGCTGTGCTTCTCCCAGCGTTTGTATTGACCCAACGTGTCCTGTGGCAATCGCAACCGCTTCTGGGTCTGCTCCACTTCCAGTAGGCGTAGCTACTGGAATATTTACAGGAGTAGTGGTAGGTTCTGGAGTGCCATTCACTTTGAGTAACTTATGCTCGGCAAAAAGCCTGTCAGCCATGTCTTTTGGAGTTATCTCTTTATTATCAACAAAATATTTAGTATATTCACCATTGTCGAGTTTGGTTTTTAATACTAAATTCCCATTTTCGTTAACAAGTTCTACTCCCCGTTTATGAAGTTCGTTTTGAAATATGCTTGATGCAACTCCGATATTTACATCTTTACTCACATCCATAGCATAATTATAATTAGAGAACATATTTTTAAGTTGAAGCTCCTGCATTAAACTTTCGTAACCGTCAATCATTTCTTTATGTTCAGCAGAAGATACAGTACTGTCTTTAATACCTGAAAGCTCGCCATTTAATCGATCTATCTCGCCTTGAAGTTCTGATTTTACTTCTGGGTTAGTAGTTCCGGCTTTTGTTTCTTCTAAGACCTTAATAGCTGTTTGATGTGCCTTTAAAACACTACTTGCAAACAAGTCCATCCTATTATAAGTTCCCTTAGTGTTTTTTAGTGTCTCAATAAAAGTATCATCCATCCCGAAGGTATCTTTAGCTAAAGTATTGAGCTTGTCGTCCACCGGATTGAGCGATTCCGCTTTTAGTTTATTTACTATCTCAGGGTTGTTTAAAGCTGCGTCCATTGTCATAAGGGAGCTTTGTATTTTACTTCCGAGATCGTCTGCTATTTCTGCGGTGGCTACTTCTTTAATAGCCATTAATTTAACGAGGTTTTCGTCCTTCTCGTCAATGCCTGCTGTCTTTGCTAATGAGTTTAATAAATCTCCTAATATCATAATTTATGTTTTAATTATCTTCCCCTTGCACTTAATTGTGCAAAGCGTTTAGTTCCAAATTTTTGTCTTCCTATTTTAGCACAAAGGGCTTCCGGGTCTTTTGCACCTTTTGCTCTCATTTTTGCAACACACTTTCTAAATCTTTCTCCAGTCCCTAACTTGCCTTTAAAGGGAGGGTTGTTTGGTTTACGCCTTTCTGCCGGTGTATGTGATGGCATTATATAAGTTCGCTGATTCGCTGTTTAGCTGCATCTTTTACCGTTTTACGGGTCTCGCCTTTAAGAACAATACCAATATCTTCCCATGATTCAGATTTCTCAATCCAGTCAATAAGTTCGCCTGCTAATATTTTGTTGTCTTTAAAAAGCTCTCCAAGTAAACTTGCCTTAGTTTTTTCAACGGTTGCTATTGGAGCTGCTACTGGAATTACTGGTGCGGGAGGTTTAGGATATTCAACTTTCTGAATCTTATCTTGTAAAAGTCTTAAAGTGTTATCGAGATTTATGCGGGGCATAATATAAGGAAGCCCCTCTTTTAAGTATATTCGCACTTCGTCTGGTGCTAAAAGTTGATCGCTCATAAGAATAGGTTTTGATTATTTACGTCAAAAATATATTTAAAGTTGTTTGTTTTTACGATATATTGGTTATATTTGCAGTAATTACTGTTAATTATGCAACGAGCAAGCGTAGATGAATGTTCTGAATATACTGCACAACTTTGTAAAGCAGAGAAAGACGCAATTAAACAAAAACAAGATGAACACCGAGGGGAAACAGGCAGATATTTAACCATTCCCAGAGCAATTAAAAAAATCATTAGAGAATGGAAACAATTAAAAGCATTATCGCAAGCACAAGAAGATGCTATTAAAGTTATAAATAAATTTTAAAAATGGTAAATGGAATATTAATCTATGTCACAGGTATTTGTTTATGGTTGGGCGGGTTTTTAATTGGGATTGGAATTGGAAAAATCACTTCACACTCGAATACCGATAATGATAAATAGGTTTATCTGTTGTTTCCTCAGTTATAATAAGCCCTGAATTTCTAATCTGCAAAGCCCAGTCGGTATCTTCTCCATGATTAAGTTCGGGAAATCTAAATTGTTTGGCTATACTTGAGCGGATAGGGTTAAGATGATTAGGTGGTCGGTAAAAAATTCCAAACTGTTCAAAATAACTTCCATGTCTCATAGAGTGTTCAAATCTCTTATGATAGAAGCCGTCTGTATTCATTATACCTATTATATGAACACAATCGGGGTCACTTTCAAGGGCTTTTAGGATGATTCTTATATACTCTGCATCCACCCAGTCATCATCATCTACAAAACAAACATACTCACCTTTAGCTCTATTAAGGAGTTTGTTTCTTTTAGCTCCGATAGACATTTGCCCCTCATCGCATTCATATAATATTTCAACATCGCATTCATATACCTGTCTATCAAGCTCAGCCTTTAGAATCTTGAATAAAGTTTTGCGCTTTTCTAATGTACAAATAAGCACGCTTAATTTCATATCGCCTCTGTTACTTTAGGGTCGAATATATAAGTATGGATAATCTTATCTATCTTGTATTGAGTTTTTGCCTTGTGTATGAATTTCTTCACCCATCCCCAATCCTCGCCATACATCAGATCAGGGAATTTGTGTCTTTTTACAAGATCGGTTCTCCACACACAAATATGATATGGTTTTCTTTTTGTCACTTCGTTGGGCTTGAACTGTTCATTCTTGTTATTGAGGTCGAAGTCAATAGTGCCTTTCATCTCGCCTATGACTGCTCTCTGTTTGAATACAATCACATCCGGCTTTTCTTTTATTCCCTTTAGAATACTATCTATATAATCATCACTTACCCAGTCGTCATCGTCCACATAACATATATATTCTCCCTGTACAAGTCCTTTTAGAGCTTCTCTTTTAGCTCCTATGGTTCGTTTTTTGTTGTCGATAAATCCCAACACCTCTACTTCATTAGTAGCTTGTCTCTCCAGTTTAGTGTATATCTTTTGAAACCTGTCCCATCTTGAAGGTATAGCGGGGATTAAGATTGAGAGTCTTATCGGCATAGTATAATATTCTCGGCATTACTATAGACTTCCTTCCATCCTGCCATATAGCTTTTAACTTCTTTTCTGTGTTCATAACTACACTCTAAACAGATCATCCCTACACTATACAGGTCTACTTGTTTTAAGATGTCTATTCCTAACCTATCGTTCTCTACGTCAATACTAACAAAGTTAAACTGTTTGTATTTTGACTTCTCTAATAAGTCACTGAGGGTAAAACAAGGTACTGTTATCTTATCAAATTTACTTCCGTAGTCTTTTGTCCATTTGTCTACATGGTTCTTGTCAATTGAGGAGAGTGCATCACCATTGCTATCGTATAGCTCTATTTCTCCTGTATGCCCTGTAATGGCACATCCATACACTTCTACATCTGTATCCTTATAGAACTCCTCTAAGACGGGATAACAATTAGGTGACGGCTCAACACACATACCCACCCATCCTCTCTCGTATAACGCCCTGACGTTTGAGAACTTCTCGGGATGATAAGCGCCTATATCTAAAAAGACTCCTGTATCACCGAAGTAATTAAGTATATACTGCTCTTCTTCTCTTTGACTAAACATTTATTTTTTTTGTTATTCGTTTTATCTTAATCTTAATACCAAAATAATCAAACACTCTTTGTAGTTTTTCATCGTTCATAAGATCAAGATATTCCAGTTCCATATAGTTTTTAATCTGAGATCGGGCAAGGTGGTATATTTTATCAACCTTATCCTTATACTTTTGGTACTCCGATTCATCATAAACTACATCACATTCCTTTTTTTCTCCTTTAAATAGATGCCATTGGCCAGTAAGTGACGCTCTTTTCTCTGAGAGGTATTGTTGTTTAACATCTTCCCTGTAAAGTAAAATCTTCGGATAATCTGAGCTTAAAATCTCTTTAAGGTCCTTCTCTGGCACAAATTCCATCTGTAGCTTAATACACTTTACCCTTTTAAACAACCATTTAAGGTATTCTAAACTACCTTGTGGTCTATCCTTATATCCTTCTCTACTATGCTCTGAGTTATATGGTTCATATCCTACCCCGTCTTTTTCAAACATATAGTAAAGTAAGGATGACCCGGTACGCTTAGTAGAACAGATTATCATTTCTTTACATATACTACGCCCATTCCTCCTTCGACAGAATGGAAATTCAATAATCTGGGGTATATTGTTTTCGCATAATCTACCACTGCTTTACGACACCCTGTTAGGGCATAATCATCAATAATAAGATAACCGCCTTTTACTAACTTAGGATAAAGATATTCTAAACAAACCTTAGTACTTGAATAAAGATCACCGTCCAATCTAAGAAGGGCTATTTTTTTTATCTTGTTCATAGGCAAGGTGTTCTCAAACCATCCCTCTATATACCTTATATCCATCGTTCCCAACCCCCATTCTTTGATGTGGTCTTTTACCTGTTTGACTGTAAAAACTGCTGCACCGCTTGTTTTTAGGAGTTCTTTTTCAGGGACATTAACATTGTGATTAATCTTACCTATACCCGGTTGTAGAGTGTCGTGCTTACCTGCTAAAGGTATACCCTGGTAAGAGTCATAAGCCCATATAGTACGGTTATCCTCTTTAGCTTGGCAAGCCAGTGCCATTGCTCCTATTTGTGAACCTCTGCCTACTCCACACTCTATAAAGTCGCCTTGTACATCGATACATTTCTCTGCTAACTCATAAGTATTACGGAGTGTTTCAAAAGTAGATGCTGCCCGCTTACCTATTGTTCGTAATCTGACCAATAATTCCGGTGATAGTTTCATTTTTTGCCGTATATTCTTTTTTGTCGTTTGTCCACAACCCCCAGTCAATAACATTAATAATCCCCTTATTTACGCATAGGTTCTTGTGAGCCTTTTTACCATTTACTATCTTAGTAAAGTCTGTATGAAAAACCTTTTTTTCATTAAAGACTGTTTCAATTTCTTTACATTGTTGTTCCCAATTTTTAGGAAGGTTATCTTTGGTAAGTCGTTCACCGCAATAGGTCATCCAAATAACTCTGTTACCGATCTTTATGACTTGCGGGAAATGTTTTTTACCGTTTAATCTCTCCAGTGCGTCAATTTCTTTAGCCCAATGATCGCTTATATTTCTTAGTTTGTATTTTTGTTCATCGGGTAAGTAAACTTTTTTTATTATCCCATTCTCCAAGTATACATTTGATACCATCCCTCTCATTTCCTGTAGTGTATAAATGGTCTTATAAGTTCCCTGTCTTTTATTTTTTTTACCGATATAAGGGTAAGCTGTTCAAATAAAGTCTTTGTCAGAGGTTTCCAGTAGCTCTCAGGCTCGTTAAGTGTGGAGTTGGGCAGATGATAACCTTTGGGATGTCCTTCTAAAAATAAGTGTCCATTAGGATTGAGCATACTTATAAGACACTTTCCAAACTCTTCCATAGGCATATCTACATAAATATGAAAAGCCAAACAAAGAATGATGTCAAACTTTTGATTAAGGCATTTGAAGTTTTGATGTGCGAGATTACAATTAGTGATACTGCAGGATTGTATCTCCCTTACTCCGTAATCAATCTGATTTTTGTCGCTGTCTATTCCTAAGTAGTGTTGAATGTGAGGAGAGAGGAAAACCCCAAAGAATCCCCGATTGCAACCTAAGTCCAGTACTATCGAATCTTTTGTGACGTAATCTAACAGCCCGTAGTCTTTAACCCTGTCAGGAATAGAGCGGTTGGCTTTGGCTGGTTCGCCTTTAGTGTTTGTTTCTAAAGACTGGTAGTCGGGAAACATATTAAAACTCATATTCCTTGTGCTAACATTACAACTGTTTCTGGCGGAGTTTCATATTGTTCTCCCACATAAGCCATTAATAGATTCTCAGGTAAAGCAGACATCTTTAATTGATTTGCTATTATACTTCCGCAAGTCATATCATGCCGACAACCTTTACAACGTGGGTCTGCGGATTCACAATTGTTATCATTGTTCCACGAGCCTTTAAATTGACCATCTAACATTGCTTGTTTCCAGCGTGTAAAAAACTCATTGGCGATTTCTGTTTCAAAATCAAGTGCAAAAAATCCACCATTGCCGTGCATCTCCATATCCATAGCCTCATCTCTGGTGATTCCAAAGCATTCTAATTGGCTGTCACTCGACCAAGTTCCACACAGATGTCCTGCGTACTGCTTCATGTGTCCGTGTTTATCAAGATGTTCCCATATAGGATCGAGAGGTTTTATGGCATATATAGAAGCATCTACCCAAAGTATCTTAGTGTATCCTGCTTTTAACGCTTGGTCAAAGGCATAAATCTTAAAAGCGTAAGGATTGTCTTTATGTAGTGGTGCGCCTATTGAGACTTCTTTTGTCCAACTTAAAAAAGTACCATCAAATCCAACTTCTAAAAGAGACCTACTAAGTCTGTCCTGACCTTTTATATACCTGCCTGTAGCTACGTTAATTATTGCTTTCATTTTGGAATTCCGTATTTTTTCATATTATCAATGGCAAATGCTATATGTGAAGTAGAGAACCCATTCCAATTTGTTGTTTTAGGGGCAATATCCTTTAATTTATTATGGAATGATATAGAATAAGCCTCGCACCACTTTCTAATGTTTTTATCCTGCTTATCAAATACTACAACATATCCATTAGATAAAAGCCATATACTATTTATTCGGGAATCCTTCTGCTTTTCTTCGTTCATAAGTTGCTTTGTCTATGTTAAAAAATGCCTCGTTTCTATCGTAGAGTTTGTCTCTTTTGATTTGAGGATTGTTGGCAAAATGTTCATGTCTAAATATACAAGCGGTAAAGTAAGTCATCTTATCTAATCCTTTGGCTACTTCGGTAAATTCGTTATCGCAAAATAAACTATTGTAATCGGGATGGTATATAAATCCAAATCTGTCAAAATACTTTCTGCCTATTATACAAAGAGTGCAAATCCTGTCTTGATAGCCGTCATTAAACCACAATGTACCATCAGTGTCGGGGTAGTATTTAGTCATTGCTTGACGTATGATTTCGTCCCATCCGTCTATTTGGGGTATCATGTCGTCAGATATGAGTACAATGATGTCCCAATCTTTCCCCTTTTCAATATCTCTATTACAGGCGTGGATTTTATTGTTTGATGTCCCACCTATTATAGTAGTACCATTAACACAACCTGCTTGTTTTACTTCTAATGTCATTGTAGGATCATCATGGTCTACTGAAACAAGATAATCAACATTCTTCCTATCTGTGGCTTTCTCATGTAGAAGCCGTAAGACGTTTAGGAATTGTTCAGGACGTGAACGGGTTGGGAGTTTAATTAAAATGCGGTATGGTTTCATAGTTCCAAATTAGCATAAATAAAGTCATACATATCAGGATTTTGTTGCTTATAGACAAGGTACATCTCAAGTTCATCCATTAATTCTTCTGCTTTTATTACTTTTTCTGCCAAACTTTCTAAGGTATCATCTTTTAAAATATGTAATACTATTTTACAGCGCCATTTATCAAATGATACCAAAGGTTTATCATCTTCAGAGATCATGCTATTCTCGTTCCACATAATATCTACCTTGCCTGATTCTTTTAGAGTTTTTAATGATTCTAAAATCGGCTTATAATCTGCATTTGATTTCATAATAGTAAGGTTAGTTAATAGGTCGCCCCATCAGCAACTAACGAGCGTTCCCACAGAGTAGGTCGTTAATCACTTTCAGGGACGTTGTTTGAGATTTCATAGGGAACGCTGGACAAAGATACTACTAATTTATTAAAAACAAAAATCCCCCAATCTTTTTTCAAAGAAATGAGGGATAATTGTAACCTCTAAAACATGTTCAAAGATAATCATTATTTTTAATCTGCAAACTTTTCTCTGATTTCTTCTGGTACAAATTCCTCATTTACAGGGCTTACTATGTGGTTACACTGAAATCCTCCGGCTAATGAGCGGAAATTTCCCGCATCGGTATTGGGTTTTAGCCCTTGTAAGCTGATTTTCTTACCGCTTATATTACCTTTAGTGACCTCACCGAACTCTGATATATGTATCCATTTTTTCTTAACTAAAGCTCTACAAAAGTCCCTACTCTCATCAACTAAAGACCCTGTATAGATAAACCACTTAAAATCCAAATCATCACTTACTATTTGGTTATACTCTCTTGCGAACCCATTTAAGGCATCAGTAGTCAACACATGGGCATGTCTGGTTAAAGCACCTGCACCCGTGTCGGTCTTAGTTAAGAAGGTTCTCATCTCGTCTAAGAGATCGCCAAAGCTCGCTCCTTCTGTGATGTTTCGCTTGACGAGTTCCGCTGCCTTCTCAGCTACGTTAGCCCTTATACCCGCCTTAGTGAGTCCTTCGGTCATAGCTGTAATAGAAGTCTTTTTTAACTCCTTAACTAAGGCGGGTAGCTCAAACCCCGCCTCTAAGGTAGCAAAGTATTGTGTCTGTAGTTCGGCTACCTTCTCAAAGGACTTACTAAACGTACTTACTTGTTTGAGGTATTTCTTATTAAGAACAGCTCTCTGTATTTCTCTTTTTAACTTACTGATCTTACGCAGGTTCTTCACTGTAGAGCGTATATTACCTCTTCGGATGTCAAGGTCTTTTAAGAGTAACTGAATACGTCTGAAAATCCCCGTTTGAAGTTTAGGGATGCTCTCATTAAAATTGTCAACTGAACCGTCTATTAACTCATTCAGTTGGCGGAGTAACCTCTGGCTCTTTTGGAAGGACATCTAACTGTGTTATTTTTTCTTCTGTCATCTTGCGTATAGTCTCTAACTGTTTATTAAAGTCCATCTCAAGGAACTTGTCATCTTTTTGTATGGCTTTGGTTACGAAGTAATCAGCATAAAGGGAAGTAACAGCATCCTCTTTAGTGATAAGCCCTGACATTTCCATATCAGCTACCTCTTCTATCGTAGCGGTGTTAAAGGGGTTCATCTCGTTGGAAATCCTAAGTCTGTCTCTTACCTCCGGCATATCTCTGAACTTTTTATTAATAAGGTCGGTCTGCATCTCGTTTATAATAGTAGGGTCGATGTTGGCTTCTTTTGCTTTACTCAGTTGTTCTATTAGAGAGTTTTCCGTCAACAGGTCGAAATGTTCAGGCACTTGGATGGTAGGTAGCATCTTTTCCCTTTCTGACTCCGGCACTTCAAAAGAATCCGAACCGTACCTGTATTCTACCACAAGTTTATAAATCTTTTTTAAGATGTTATTAACAATATGAAAAGCCACCCCGAAAACAAAGTTATTAAGTTCTTCCTTGTCTACTTCTTTGGCTTTACCTGACTGGTTTAAAGGAGTATCCGCGAGAAACTCCATATTAAGAGACGCTAAAGCCCTAAAGATGTGGTTGTCTATTCTCTCATCTTGAATCTTTACTATCTCTGTGTCCTTAGTGATGTATCCTGCTGGCGGGGTAGGTAAAGGTTGTTTGTCTACTCCCTGCTGGCGGAGAGTCATCTGCTTAAAAGGGCTAACAGGCATCGCCCCACTACCTTTACAGTCACCACAAGCAACAGGCTTACCACCCTTTACAACCTTCAATCCTGTGCCCTTACACGTTTGACAATCCAACCCCTGAAAAGCCCATAGGGTAGAATGAATATGCTGTACTACCTCTGCTTGTAGGTCYGAGTATTCACGGGCTGCCTCGTCCATTCTCGGTAACATGGGAGTAAGAAAAGAATCATAAAGAGGGATGTTGTCTATAAGAGACTTTATCACCCCACCGTTAAGCAAAACCGGTAACTCTTTAAGCTCTAAGACTTCTATTTGTATCAGTTCAAAATTGTTCTCATCGTCTATCTGCTGGACGTTCCATATTCCATGTTTAGTTATAATCTTAAATATAGGCACTCTTACTACCTTTTCCTTGCTGATAAATTCCCCTGTCTCATTAGACCTGTATATGGCAATCTCATCGGGCTTATAGAATAACATATTAATAGCAGGTACGTAGTGAACAAAAGGTCTTTTAAATTCGTTATCCTCGACCTGTTCAAACGGTATTATCACCATATACCCGTTAGGATCACCGAGAATCTTCTTAATCCCAAATACAAACAGCCAATTAGTCAGCGACCCAAAAGTAGGATAGTTTTTCTCAGCGTAGTCTTCCAGTTGTTCGCCATCCTTGATCTTGTTGGGTGTGATAGATTTAGAATAGTCAATCTTCCAGTCCTCGCTTCGTACTATCTTATTAATGGAGTTGATAACCTTAAAACAAGGCTCTTTGGTTATAGAGGCGTATATCACCCTGCGATATTTTTGTATAGTGTCACTCTCCGAAGGTCTGCGATCATCAATGAGCTTATTAAAGTAAGGATTACTCCTTGTGTGCTCAAGGTGCATCAACCTTAAATGCTTCATAGGATCAAATTTCTCGTTCGGTGTGTGATATTTGAACCCGTCTATATGAAAAGAGAGATGATCCATTACGTCCACAGCGTCATCATAGGCAGCGTGCCTCGCACCGTTTTTGATGTATTTTTTTACAAGGTCGTGGTTGACTTTTATCATAGGTTTTGTCGTCCCGGCATCCACCCTCTTTTGTCTTTCCAAAAGAACGGAAACCTTTGATTAAACTGATTGCAGTAGAATCGCACATAATTATCATAGGTTCTTTTCATCATAGGATGAGAGATGTGTCCACCCATAGAATAAGCGTAAAACCCGTTATTAAGGTCAGCCCCTTGTAAGCGTAGATGTTCTGCTGACTCCCAGTAGAAGGGTTTATAGTTATCCTTATGGGGATAGATTTCATTTTTAATCATCGAGATAGTAAAAGGTAGCTCATCAGGCATACCGTTGTTGAAATAAGTGTAGTTAAAGCTCTCATTATCAAACAGCTTAGAAGCATCTGAAAATAATTTACTTATCTGTTTTGATTTTTTAAAATAAATCATCTCGCTACTCAGGTTGTAGAATCTTCCTTTTTTAAAGTTAAACACTTCTTTTATGTGTTTAGGCGAAGCCCACACTCCAAAAGCATCTGTTAGCAAGTCAGACTCCAGTGCCATCCAACTGCGGTTTGCCATTGTGAACTCTACATCTTTAAGCTCATGGAACAGGTCGTTTATGGATTTTTTCGGCAGCCATACCATATCAGCATCTAAAGAGATCGTCTCTTTATAAGGGCTTAACTTATAGATAGCTGTTTTAGCTTTTAAGTATTGTACCCTCCCATCGGTGGTATAGTGCTCAGGAGGCACAGGAATCAACTTGTCAAATAATGACTTATCTACTATGTGGTTTAGCCCATCTCCTGAGTAAAGTAAAGAGATTTTAACTTCGGGGGAACTGTATTTTAAACTCATTGCTAAATTATATGCCCAACGCCCCCAATAGGCATTGCCCATTGCTAAGATCACCACTCCTTTATCAAGTGGCTTTAAGGTCTTTTTTTTCATCTTCTTTGATTTGTTTTTGAGCTTGAGTTTGTACCTTAACGATTAATTCTTGTACTTGTATAAAAGGCAATTTACCCAAAGCGTTTAAAACCATATTGGTATCATCAACCGTTAATTTTAAATTTATTTCTTTCATAATGTTAATGTAAACTCACCCATGCTGCTGCCGCACGAACTTGTAATTTATCTAAAGTTGAATTATATATTACCATTCCATCAACTGCCGTCAAAGCATCCCGTTGAGTTGTTGTCATTCTTGGAAACAAAACTGCTCCTGTTGTACTTGATATTTCAAGTTTAGCACTTGTTGCGGGAGCTATTGTTCCTATCCCTACCCTACCGGCCTCATCAATTCTAAATTTTTCAAGGATAGAGGCTCCATCTCTTGTATAAACAGCGAAAGCTCCCTTCACTGAACCCGCTGTATTATCGACCATTGTACCTACTGCATAGGCTATTTCTGTTTTTGCACTTGCACTATCATTCATAGCAAAAGCATGAATAACTCCAGCTTCATTTGTACTTATGCTTCGATACAACTGTAAAGCATTAGCAGTATTATTGATACTTCTTATAGATAATCTGTAACTTGTTACTGCTACATCACCCATCATAATAGCTCCTGCCGTAGGGGCTTGTCCTATCAATAAATCACCACCATCAAATATCTTTAAAACACTTGTTGTCGAGTTTCCAACATCCAATGATATAGTAGTATTATTACTACCGGAACCCCTTACTGTAAATCTTGTTGTAGTTGGTATTGTTCCAATGCTTATATTTCCATCATTCCTCACATTAAACAATTCAGTTCCCACATTATCCTGTACTTTTAATGCAAAGTTAGTACTTGTAGCATCTACGCCTCTTATATGAATACGCGCGCTTATAGGAGTAGAGAAACCTACTGCGAAATTACCCCCCTTTAAAAAAGAATCTCCGGCACTGGTCATTAAAGCTGTAAAAGCTGAAGCATCATCGAATAATTTTAATATCCCTTCGCCTGTAGTTTCTCTGCCCAATGCTGCTCTTACGCCTGTTCCTGTCCCTGCCCTTGCTGTTGCTCTTATTGTTGCATCACCGGCAACAGTACCCACATATACATCTAATACATCTGTAGCAAAAACATTATCGCCAACAGTTAAACCTGTCGCATTCCAGTGACCTTGAGATACATTATTAATTGCGAAACTTATGTCTTTCCCTGTCATGGCATTTATTGTAACTATTCCCAGTGCTGTTTGACCTATGGCAAAATCATTTACATTAAAATTTGACTGTTGTGCAAAAAAAGCACTATCTGATCCCCCTGATGGTGTTCCTACAGATACATTAGTGCCAAAGATTCCCCCATTTTTTAATGACACTCCATCGATTGCTACTCCATTGTCTAATGTTCTCTCAGAGACGGTATCAACAAATATCTCATTTACTTCTACGTCACCCACAGTACCACTAAACACCTCAGCGGTGTTTGTGGCATTGGGGATAAAAGTAAACCTCCCTGTTGAGTCATCAAAACCAAAAAACCCAATTTTTGCCCCTGCCCCATCACGGTATCTGAATTCTATACCCCTATCCTTGTTGTCGTCTGCTGCCGGAGGTGTAGAGCCGCCTAAAGTAAATACAGGGTCTTTCACTGTGATAACGGTAGACTCGAATCTTGTTGTAGTTCCTGTGATTGTAACGTCACCTTCAACTGTTAATCCTGCAAAAGTGGGCGAGTCGGATGCTCCTAACGATTGACCGGTAAGCACTATGGGCAATCCTATAGTTTGAGGCCCGGCAATATTATCAAGATCGTCTTGATCTATCTCAACGCCAGTTAATACCCCTGATTGCAATTTTAGCTGAATCAACCTGTCAGCATCCATAAAAACAGGATATTCAGTTAAGAATTTTTTGATGTTTGTTGTTACCTGAGTTCCTATTGTTTCAACAGAAACTTGATGTTTTACTTTTCTTACCATGATTTAAGTTATTCGTTACGGTTAATCAAATTAGCTTGTGTCGTCTCTTGTATTTCTATTGTGCTGTTCATTAAGTCCTTAAACAAGACTTTAGACTCATTAGGTGATGATGGTTCATATTCATCATCCATGACAAAAGAAGTACCGTTTATAGTTCGTGTGTCGTGTGCAAAAAATGCTGCAATGGCATCGTGTATATAGTCAGGTGCAAAATCAATATCCATAAGTTTTGTTTTACGTAGACTCATATAATCTACACTCTTAACACCTGCTGAATCTTCACCTATATTTCTCTCAGTGGGGTATTTAGTACCTCTAAACGCACATATAATTCGTAATTTATGTTCAAAATTTGTAATACTACCACCCGTTATCACGCTGTAATCAAAATTACCCCACCTGTTATCGTTGCTCCATACCCAAAGGAAAGAACAATCATGTGAAGTTTGAAGATCAAAACATTCACTTTGACCGTCAAACGCCACTCCTGCGGTGACGGCTTTTGACACTATTACATTGTCAATATCCATAACTCCAGCGCCTGCGGTTGGAAAGAACAGAAACAAGATACGACCTACGTTAGTACACGTTAAAGTCTCTGTAAACGTCCCATTAGCAGACCGTGTTATCCCGTCTGTAGCTCCCAACCTAACCCTTACCGTCCCTGAGACATAATTAAGAATATCATAAGTCACCGTATACTCTGTACCCACTTCTAACACATCAATAAAAGCAGCATTACCTGCTGCCCCCGCATGAGTGTATCTCATAGTCGGCCCACCTGCACCTGCGATAGTAACCCCCCCAAATAGTGTCCACCCTTGATCGGTCTCAAAAGTGTCCTCAAAAAGATTACCGGGATCGCCTATGCCACCACCTTGTAAGAATATTCTCATCTCTCTGCATCCGTTGGTTACAGTTACATCATCAGCCCAGTTAAAATCAACTGTTATTACATTATTATTTGTGCTTCCCGTGATAGATGTCGAAGGGACATTATCTATCAATGTGCTTGTTTCAGTGTTAAATATATCTATAGTATAATCCGAAGCTGTTGCTACCTGCACTACTTCTACATTACTTATAGCTCCTTCAAAATTGGAAGCAGGGGCAAACCTAAAATCTCCTGTATGTGCTGCTATATGATAGAAGATATAAGTTCCGTCTTTATCAATAGAACTGATAATAGTATCTATCGCACCTGTACTTGATATATTTAAGACCGAAATACTACCTACCGTTCGCGAGGTCATTGTAAAAGTAATTTTAAAAAAATCATTAATTGTAAAGATTCCCGATTGTCGTAAACCGTTTGAAATCGTAGGTGTCACATGAACGGCAGTATTATTAACAATCCCCCACCCCGCACCACACCAACTCTGAATCCCACAAATAGAATCATGTGAACCATCAGGGAATGTCCCGTCAGTTATAAGATTATCTGTCTCAGCAGCCAAAAACTGAAAAGATATATTATCAGTCTGTTCTGTTGGTTGGCAAAATCTCTGGTTAATACCACAGTCCGACCCTCTGGGGGGGCTGAATAACTTAACACTCCCATAGGGTAGATATTGTGTTTGCCTGCCTGTAAATTGTGCCATTAGATTCTAAATGCTACTATCTGTACATCACAAGCTAATGTGTCTGCTTGTGCTACGATAGTATCAATGTTGGTAAATGCTGCAAAAGCCGCTTCTGTTGTAGAGACATTGATGTCTCTTGTCCAAAATAACATAAACCTGCCTGCGTTAAGACGAAAATCTACTGTATGCGCTGCTGTATCGGCTAATCTTAATCTTATGAAGTTAGTGTCGTCTTTGTTGATGATAAACACCCCATCAAAGTCTAACCCCGCTCCATCGCCTATCGCTCCTGAATCCAGTAGAGTTACTTCCACTGCTGTGCCGACATTAATAGTATCTCCGTATCCTTCGGTGTTAGCAGACACGGTAACAGACTCACTCACATCGGAGAGCCTTAATGCTGTAAGTCCTGTTATTGTTGCTGTTATTGCTGCGTTTGCAGCCACTACTGTTGTTGCCATTCTATTTTATTAATTGATAATCCGTTTCGCTTGTTTCGACTTTATAATTTATTTTGTCAATCCAAGCAAATTTATCTAATGTAGGGTTGCTACCTTCGTTAAATTTTATTCTTCTTAGTGACTGACTTTGTAACGTATTAAAGTCTGTAAAGTTAGTATTTTTTTTAAACTTATATACTAAAGCTCTGAAATCTGCCGGATCAAATGTCTGGTAAACGCCCGCATCATTGTCAGCACCGAGACATCTGAATATTGTAGACTGCCCAACTACTGTAATAGTAATAGCGTCAGTAGTTGATAAGTTTTCTGATATAATTTGTATAGCAGCCCTCGCCCTTATTCTCTCCCCTACAGAACAGGTCATTGAAGTTGTTAAATCCGGCACGCTAAACCCTTGTACATCTAAAGTGGTAGCTGATAATGAGACTTGCGTGCCAAATATTTCTTGTGTCTCCTGTATAACGGTCAATGCAGAATTAAATCGTTGAATTTCAACTCTACCTCTAAATGTAAGTGTTCTTGAGGTTACACCACCAGGCAATAAAACACCCACTCTAATTCTTGATCTGAATGTAAATACCCCGTTAAACGGGATTTCATAAAAATGGTTCGGCACGGTTGAATTATAATTGCTCCCCAAATCAAAAGCGGGGAATGTAGAGTCGTCATCAAAATCAACAGTTGTCAACAATATAACAATAGCGGGTATCGGCCCTACAAGATTAAAACTACTTGTGTTTGTTTTAAATGCAAGACAAGGCGTATTTTGTGCTGATAAATACTTAGAGACTGAATTAGGTACTGAGTTGATTTGTCTTAATATTATCTTGTCATTAGTAAGCCCTCTGTTATAGTGGAAATTAGGAGATGTAAAAGCAATGGTTTGAGTTCCTGCGGTATTTCCTGTTACTATTATGTTGTTTTCGTCAAACTCATCTTCTCCTGATCCTATATTTGTTACTACGATCTGCTCTATGACATTATTATCAGTAATGAAGTCTGTTTTAAAGTCTAATACCTTGTCTATGTTGGATTTGCCTTCTATTAGGTAATCTTCATCTCTGAATGAAAAGAAGCGTGTAGTAGATGAGAAATTTCCCGACTTTTCAAAAGTTTTATTCCCTACCTCAAGATGAGAAAACAAATTATTTTTATCTACCTCCAGTTCTAAGTCTTTGATGTCCCTGGCAGTAAAAGAGATGGTAGACTGAAAGAAAAACGCCTTTTCTTCTATTCTCATAACCGGATCACCATTAGAGTCTGTTTCGATGACAAAACTTATATTATGGGTTCTTTTTAGAAACTGGAACAATTCTTTAAAACTAATATTAGGATGCAGCCCTATCCCAGTGCGTATCTCTTCTCCTGTGGTTATATAAAGTAGCCCACCCTCAAAGTTTGAGGCGGTGGTCAAGTAGGTGGAAACAATACCTTTTACTTCATCATCTGTCATAAACCTAACCAAAAAGTCCAGCGCATCACTGAGTAGATAATGGTCTCTATTCACAAAGCCAAAAAACACACCTGTAGAAGGAGTAAAATAGTCAAGTTGGAATGTTGTTGGTGTTGTTATTTGAGTGCCGTTTTTAGTAAACTCTGAATTTAAAAATGTCTTTATGTTTTTGTTGCTGTCAATAGCTCCAAAGAAACTTGTATCTTCTATTGATACTATTGCAGTGCTTTTATTGATATTAAACTTAATATCACTCAGTAGTATAGTTCCTGTGAACAACCTGTCATAAACATCACTACTGTTTAGTATGTCGATATTGGCTGTTATCTTGTTGTTGTAATTAAGATCGAATTGTGTCCTTAACAGATCATATCCATCCTCTACAAAGGTAAGTTTAGACGTAAAGATAAGTAGTAACCCTTCGATGTCCTTTTGGCGTTCTAAAGTTACCTTTATGTCCTTCCAGTTTTCAGGATTACGAGTTAAAATAGTACCATCTAATATGAATCTGTATTTCTCCATTAGTTCCAGCCTTGACTTGCCCTTTTCATTGAGGGCAGCATTTGTCTGAGTAATTGATTATTTTGTTCAAGTAAAGTGTTTTGTTTGCGTTGATGTCGTGTTATGTTAAAATCACTGAATCCGGTCTGTTCCATTTTAGAGTATTGCTTAATAATAGGCATCTGGTATTTATGAAACACGAAATGATCGAACTTATTCGTTAGCATAGCATCTAAGTCCTCACGGTGTTTTCTACTCTGTTCAGGAGGTATCACATACTCGCTCTTTCTTATAAGGGCAGGGATTTCCTCGTCTGAGAATTCGCCTTTTCGCCCTTTGTGGAACTTTGGTATGGGTTGGGCTGCAATAGCTGCTGTTTGTGCTGCTCCAACTACCCCTACTATAACAGATAACGGAATATTAGGCGGGATCGAGACAAGTGCTGCGATCACAGCAGCAGCAGTGTTGATTAAAGAGCTAAATATAGCCGCTGCCTTATCGGCTTTGGCTTGTTTTGTTTGGAACTCTGCTCTTTTTTTGTCAAAGGAATCTTCTAATTTCTTTTTTTCATCGTTGAACTTCTCCTCGTTGATTATCCGCTTATCCAGTTGTGTTTCTAATCTCTCTAAGCCTTTATCAAGCACAACTTGTTCCTCCTGTAATTCTCTTTCTAAAAGCCCTGTTCTTATCTCAGCAACGCTAATAGCTATATCTCCGGCAGCTTGTATCCCATCACCGTAATCCTTCCAAAACTTCTGTACTCTGTTCAGGTCGTCATCATCAAAGACTACAAGTTCGGGGTCAAGTTCTTTCATTAATTCTAAGTTCTCTGCAAGGATAGGCTCTAATCTTTTAAATTCAAACCCCTGCCTTTTTATAGATTCTGTAGCTTCGTCAAATATCTTTTTTAGCTTCTCTTCAATATCCCTTATCTTTATTAAATTTCCAGCCAACCCCACACCGCTTGCTGATAATTCCTTTTGTTCTTTTTTAAGTTTTGTTATTTTTTCTTGTAAATCACCTATTGTAGTGGCTCTTTTCTTTTCTATACCTTCGGTTTTTGTTATTTCTTCTTGAATCTTTTCTAATGCTTCGGCAGCTTCAAGATTAGCTTTAGCCGTTGCGCGTCCTATTTCTATTTGTGCTGATTTAATTCCAAATGATGCCTTCAGTTTTGTGAAATAGCTTACATCCGCTTCAGTTAACAGTTTTTGTGCTTTTGTGACTTTGTTGAGTGAAGTGGTAACTGCCAACAATACAGGAGTAAAAAGAGTTGCCATTGTCTCTGTAACTTCTTGCGTTTGAGCATTTAGTTCTGCTGTTTGACGCGCCACGCTCTCTGTGTTGGTCTCAAATGCAGTTAACGCATCTGTAGAGCGTGCTAATGCTGTTTCATAGATAACTACTGCCTTTGCTTGGTCTTGGGTCAATCCTTCGTCTCGAATCTTGACTTTAACGGCATTTTGAAACTCTTTGCTTGATTGTGAAATTGTAACACCTAATGCTTTTAGTCCTTCTGTCTCTCCTGTCAATGCCCTTGCAACAATACCCGATATTTCGGATGCGTCTCTTTGATCTCCTGTAAACTCTTTTAATACTCCACCTAATTTTACTAATTGTGTACTCATTTCGGCTGCCCGTTTACGGGAAAGCCCCAAAGGAACTAAAAGGTCTCCAATGGCTGCTGCTGCTCCGAGAAATTGATTTTGTGTTAATCCTAATGATATGGCATTCTTTCGGGCAAACTCCTCTACGAACTTAATACTATCTCCAAATACAACCTCTGCCCTTTTTCTAAACGCCTCCATTTGTACTGCTGTCCGTGCTAATTCCTTACCAAAAGAAATTAATGCACCTATTGTAAATGAAGCAGCAATAGCAACGCCTATCCTGCCAATAGATTTTTCTAACTTACCTACAGATTTTTCAGACTCTTTATTGGATTTTCTAAACTGTTGTGAAGTTTTCTTGAAGGTCTTGGCATTGTCCTTATCGACAACACCTATCTTTTGAAGTTTCTTAATAGTAGGGTCAAGTTCCTTAGTGTCGCCCTTAATCTTTATTACTACGGTTTCCAGTGCCATCTAACCAAATTCATTGAAGGTTGGCTGATGGCTGTTAGCCCGTAAATAGTTCTCGAAAAGTACATGATAATCATAATAACTAAGTAAATGTAACTCTTTTAAACTTATACCGTTGGACTCTGCGATTCTGACGTTTTGCTGGAGTCGGTTGTCTTTGTATTCTTGGATATTATGGTAGAAATGACATCCAAATGCTCCTGATTTATCTTGCTCCCCACCTCCATATACATTAGCAAATCGCTGTCTGATATACCCGGTAAGCCAACTGTAATCTTGAATAGCTTTATCAAAAAAAAAGCGTTCTTTTCGCTTGCCTTCTTGAATCTTGCTATCTTCTCTTGTCCGTATTTATAGTCATAGTCGTGGGGGTTTTCGGTGGTGTCAAAGATTATCACAGAAGCTATCTTGTAGATCATGTCACTTTCATGTATCATGTCTATTCTCTCCTTTAACTGGAGATTGAGTTGTGATACTTCCTGTATGTTGATACCCTTTGAGCTTAGTATAGCGTCCATCGCTTTAGTGTGCTCCTTTAGGTATTCTCTCGAACATCTCATTGAGAGTTCATTGTAGTAATCATTAGCAGCGAACATTCTTTGGCAGTTAGTTTTAGAGATGTCTTTATAGCGGTAGTGTTTAATGCCTTGTAGGCTAAACAGAAAGTCTACCGGATGCTCTGACTTAATACTACCGTTGCGTTTATGAAGAAATGCCAATGGGTTCATAGTTTCGCTATATCTGCTTTGAGTTCTTTGATTTGCTTATCATTGGTTATTAATTGCTCCTTATATTGTTTGATTTCTTTTTTGTCGTTTTTACATTCTTTAAGTATTGTATGAATTAAGTCATTATGATTTTCAAACCGTTTTATCTCAGCTTTCAGTACCGTTATTGAGTATTTCATTGAGTTGATGTGTTAGGTTATCTATATGAGTTCTTACTATCGTCATGCCTGCGCGTTTTAAAGCTACGGTGTTTGCTTTTACTATCCATACCTCCAGTCCTGTTCCGTTCTTGTACTTGTCTGTTCCGCCATCACAATCGCATCTCTTATACCTCCAAAATCCTTTCTCTGCTAATACCTGTGGCGGTTCACTTAAAAAAGCTGCCATAAATTAAACTATTAAGACCTGACAATGCAAATGTATAAAAAATATAAATAGGAATGTTGTCAAAAGTTGCTGCATTGAATGACCAGAATATATAAAACCCATGAACAGATGCCATACAGGCAATACACCCATAGACAGGGTTGGTAAACCATGAAGGTAGCTTACGAGTGTACCACGCTGCCCACCAAAGTATCTTCTTGTTTGTTGGTTTTAGGTTTACATCTAATTCATAATCGACAACATTGTAAATACCTATGATAAACAGGGAGTTGGCTATGAGTAGGGTAATTAGTTCAAGCATGACATTTCTTTAGTTGTTAGTCGTCCTAAGTTATTACGTCTCACCCATTCAGGTACTTTCTTGGTAGTTTGGGCGAATTTAAGCACATATCTTCGTTTGCCTTTCTTAACTCTGATATGCTTATATACAACTGCTTGCCATGTTTCAGTTGATTTAACAATTTCTTTTTGAACAATAGGCTTGTCCTTAAACAGCCCTTTAATTAATCCCCAAATATTTAAGTTCATCTCTCATAAATGCATGGCAAAGATAACGAAAACAATCTAAGAAATCTGCCTTTTGTTCTAATTTACCACGATCTTCCTTTATTATTTTAAGTTTCTCTGGGTCGTATTCAACGTGCCTCATGTCATAGATCGTTTCATCACAATTTTTTTCATCAAACAATACATCGCATTTATTTAATATTAAATTTGTCTCAATGCGTGAAATTCTATGTCGTGGGTTTTTGCCGGGTAATCTTATTTGCCCATCTGTTAATTCTAATTTCTCTTTTATCTTTCGGTAATAAGTTAATCCCACCTTTAATGCCGTTGCTTGCTCTCCTGTTTGATCTCCTGTTATAATAAACAAAGCACTTGGATATTTAGTTAATATTCGCTCACAAAGTTCGTCAATATCTAATTTATTTACAAATATATTTTCAATTAATCGCAATTTATTAAATTCAGGCTTTTGGGCAATTAAGCAAGTCAAAGGTTCGTTATTGAAATCAAAACTAAGATATGTCTCTAAATTAACATCATACGTTGTTTCTCCAATATGGTTATTATTAAAAGCAAATGCAAAAGGGCTTACAACTTCTTCGACTCCCCATTCTGCGTGTCGATATATTCTCCATTGATTTTCTTCTCCGATGTCTTTGAGAAGGTCTAAATTTTCTATATCTTCTTTTGTAGCAAACTGATTATCATCAACGGTTGTTTTTATGACTGTTACGTTTCCTTCAAAAGCCTTACCATCTATTAACTTTGTTTTAATCCAATGTAATTTACTTACGGGATTAAGCAACAAAATAATCTGTATATCATTCATTCCCCTTACACGTCTATTTAGCTCTAAAAAATCTTCCCATTCAAATTGGTGGGCTTCCTCCATGACTATTCTTTTAACACCAACTATTGATTTTATCTTTTCCGGGTCATCTAATCCCCTGAATATTATACGATGTTGCGTTTTACTATATAAGATTTGCCGTTTTGATCCACCAAAAGCCCAATTAAACAAATCATACATCTCATAATTTAAAGCAAGATTTTTAAAAAGGGAATAACATGAATCATAGAGGTCTGCTGCATATTTTCTAAGGAAAAGGACATCATAGTCTGCCGAAGGTAACCTTAATAATTCTAATTGATGCTGGGCAACACTTTTCCCGCTTGCAGCTCCACCATAATTAACTATAAAGCGGGTTTTTGCGTGTTGTAATTTGTAAAATAAAGGATTAAATAGCCTTTTTTTATTGGTTTTTAAATCAATCTTCGGTTGTTGGGTAGTCGATGATAACATCTTGTTTTAATGTTCCTGAAATATCTATTGATTTTAATTGAGGTACGATATATTTACATATTTCTTTATGGGCTTGTAGTTTAAGGTCTTCTTTGCCCTTTCCATTTGCTATCTCTGCCAAAGCTAATAAAGGATGATAATCGGGATAATCTTCTTGTATCATCTCAATTAATTCTTGCTTATCTTTGTTTGGAGTGCCCTTTCCCCTTCCTCCTGTTTTTTTCCGTGTCAAATTTTCTGTTTTTTCTACTTTAGATTTTTATACGTCTCCTTTGTTGGAAAAGTTATTAATCATCATCTATATCTTCAATATCATCGCTTTGACAATCAGGGCAAAGATTAAATTTAGCATCTTGTCCTGATATTTCAGGATTTTCAAAATCCTCTTCCGAACATTCCAACATAGTTGAACCGCCTGTCCATCCACAGTTATTACATATTAGTTCTTCTTCCATATTGCAAAGATAGTGTTATTTAATCAAAATCTAAATGTCCCAATATTAATAACGCCCACAATGACCATGCACTGTTTGTCCAATAAACTGTAAATCCAATAAGTATTACAATGGCTAAAGGATAGATATATTTTATTACTTTTTTCATAGTTATTTAATTACTTTAGGGTTTGGGGGTTGATTTCCCTTTATTATACCATTGTTCTCTTTGTGTAATTGCTGTAGTAAAGGCATAAAGGCAATTTTGAATATATTGCGCCAAGATAAAATCAGGAGTATCCGATTCATTTTCCTTACTATGCTTATTAATTAAGTGTTCAAGTTCTTTTTGAAATTCTGTGTATTCAGCCATAATCATTGTTTTTCGTATTTGTTGATTTCGTCTTTTACTTTTTCCCAATATTTCCAATTAGGGTTAAGGTTTCCGGTGTACATAGGTACTACTTTTATTATCTCTTCAACTGCTATAAGGGCGCATTGCTTGGCTGATTCTTTATTTT
Source organism: Rhodospirillaceae bacterium (assembly GCA_002746255.1). Taxonomy (NCBI): domain Bacteria; kingdom Pseudomonadati; phylum Pseudomonadota; class Alphaproteobacteria; order Rhodospirillales; family Rhodospirillaceae; species Rhodospirillaceae bacterium. The sequence goes on from NVWO01000017.1 coordinate 39,864, forward strand.
CTTCTAAAGAAACTCTTCCATGATACGTATATTTATCGAATGCAAAGTAAAGTTCTTTTGCCTTTTCTTTTTCAGTCATAGTTAGTTGGTGTTGGGTGGTTCAATTACTTCTAATATTTTTTGGTTTTCTTTTCTTCGATAATTCATATAAGAACATCCATAGATAAGTTTATTCATTAAATTGTGAGCAATTTTCTTATACAAGCTCTCTGTTGCTTTGTGTTTATGTAATCTTGGAGCGTTTTTTATAATTGATAAATGATTTTCGCTTATGTAAATCAATCCTGCATATTCAGGAATTTCATGTAACATTATTAAATTCTCAGGAACAACAAACCAAAATTTATTTGCTGATTTATACCAGACTTCACCTGATGGATATACCTTTACGCCTGCTCGTTTCAACATAGCTTTATGCTTATAACCCTTGTTACGAAAATCTGCTAAATAATCATTACGTGAACATTTAATCTCAAATTCGGAAATGAAGCCTGCTTTTGTAATTGAAATAACATCTGCCTCACCAATGCCCATACCAGTAAATCTTGTTGTAATAGGTGTATGACCTAATTGAGAATAATGCTTCATCACAATCTCTTCTATTTGATTTACTGTCATTATTATTCAATTATCGTATCTATCCTGAGATATAATTCCTTAGATAAGATGTTATGTTCTTTGCCGTCCTTCTCGGTTAAGGTTACTGTCTTCCCTCTGGGAGTCTCTCTTTTGTTTGTTATAGTACAAGGACAGTTGTATCTATCGCTCCATGATTTTGATTGGCAGCCCCCCAGCATACAACTTAATATTATTACAGTAACGGTAATTGTTCCAATAATAGCAAGTGTAAGAAAAATATATCTAATGGTTTTCATTGTATTTTAGGGTTAGCTCTTTGCCGGTTAGGGCGAATATGTTTTGTAGTTCGTGAACTTTGTCAAATTCAATTACAGTATGTCCGGGTTTGTCCATTTTTTCACCAATGGGGACATAATATTTACCTCTATTTTTATAAAATACAATTCCACCTTTTCTCCAATATGTTACTCCAGAGACAACAAGCCCAGAAACATGTAATTTTTCAATCCCAAAATCCTTTAGCCATTCATTGGTTAATGGGATGGGTTCTATATGCGTGTCAAACCATTCTAAACTATCTGCCCCATCTGCGTGTATGCTTGCCTCTGCAAAGTCTTCAAGATGTAATCTTATTGGTGTATTAAACCTTATTGAGTTATACCAGTTTCCAATTCTTAATTCGTTTGCTTCCATATTAAATTAGTGTCGGTGTTAATTAGTTCGATAAAAAGGCAGGGCAGGGATTTGACGAGTAGCTGCTAACCATCATGTTAGTCCCGCTATTTACATACTCGTATAGTCACCCTGCATGATTCGCAAACATAAGCCCTAAACATGAGTCCACTTCTATTAAATTTCAAAAGAGCATCTTGCGACATCTCAAATAGAATTAGCGTCTACCTATTCCGCCATCTGCCTATTCAAAGAACTATCTTACAAATATAAACAATCCATAGATTAATAACAATCCGTAATGTATTAAAATTGTCTTTGTGTTAGCTGTCATGGTTTAAAGATTTTGCCGCAATTATCACAAATCCATTTTCTTGTTGCAGTATATATATCGGGGTTGCATTTACACCCCTCGTTTGCGTAATTTTCAAGCAACTTAGCTAATATAGACGGATTTCTAACGTCCAATTTATCTTCGTGAATTGCTTTTACGGCTGTTTGTCGGGCTGTCATTTGATTTTAAATTTCCAATTAGTTAATCGCTTTTTTATGAAATTTCTTACCCAGTTTTTAGCACTTTCTATAGCCTCTTTTCGGGTAGGTCTGATTTAAATACTATTGCGCCTTCTTTGTTCTTTTTAGTGGCGTAAACTTTAGTCATTTT